>NZ_JBLXHU010000008.1:0-111615 GCF_048259285.1 Bizionia sp.
GAAAATGGTGAATTCCATACCTTTTGTTTTGATGATCCCATTTTTAAAACACCTATAGCTTTTGAAATTGGTGAAAAGACTTATCGCGAATATCCAAAACCAAATTCAGCCGGTGCCGCGTCAGGGTTTTGGTTTTGCGATTTAATTTCTAACTCATAAAAAATGCCTCTATACTTAAACGTAACGTTTAAGTATAGAGGCATTTCAATTAGATATTAAAAAATTGTTTTACTGCTTGATCAGTTTATACAATCCGTTTTTATTTTGTGATGTTATTTTTACCAAATAAACACCTTGTTTTAAATTAGAAATATCGATAGTTTTTAAACGCGTATTTTTAAGTTGTTTTACTAACGTCCCTGTTATGTCGTACATTTCAATATCCATAACGTTACTAACACCTTTTATGCTAAAGAAATTAGAAGCTGGATTCGGATATACTTTCAATTCGGTTAGTTTATTATCTGCCATACTCAAACTAGCTTGATTAATAACCCCAATGGCATCTAAATCGAAACCACCAGAACCAAACGGTGTTGGATATGGATCGTTTATCATATTCCCATAAGAATCGTAAGTAGCAAACGCCGGATCAATAGTTCCAATAGCATCAATAACTTTTACGTGTGTAATTCTAGTTTTATCCAATAAAGGATTGTTAGGAATATCACTTAAATCGAAAGGTGTTCCAAAACCTGCACGGTATTTTCCTGCTAGATTATTGATATAAGTAGCATCAACAGCTCCAAAACCACCTACTTGTGTATCCGTTTGCGTTTGACTATGTGCTGGAAATCTGAAATAATTAACACCATCTGAACTTACTTCAACAAAAGCCAGTTCTAAAAAAGTATCACTAAATGAGTTTTCAAAAACAGCAAAATCATATCCAGATCCGTCAGTAATTGGTGTATCAAAGGTTAAAATAGCATCACCTCCATCACCTAAACTTATAATCGCGTTATTAGCAATACCTATAACATTAGACTCTACACCTACAGTAGCATAACCACTTCCTGAGTCAGAAATATTGATTAAACCTCTTGTTACATCGGCACCTGAAGCCCAATCTACAAATAATGCATCCTCTTGGGCAATAGCAGTCGTTTCTGATTGACCTGCTGGTGGAGGATAGATACCCAATGGCATGTTATATTTGTATACCCCATTAGGAATAATACCTACGGTATAAGAGTTCTGAAACGTTCCTGTTGTATTGTAAGTAACGACTTTACCATCATTAACATAATTTTCAGCATCCGATAAATAAAGCACATTGTCTAGAAGCGATAATCCGTAAGCTAAAACAACGCCTTCCGATGCTGTATTGATGAGTTCCGTACTTGGCAAACCCCCTGTAAAATCAAAATTATAGATATTATTATCTACCACATAATAGGCTTGACCATTATCAACTTGTAAAAAATTTGGATGTTCCCCTGTGGCAAAGTTATAAACATCCATTTCAGAAAAATCGCTTAAATCTATTCTATATAGTTTCCCTAACGTTTCCTCACCTGTCCATGCTTCCTTTCCACCGCAAAGCACATATAAATAATCATGATCAGCTACAATAGAATTTGGTACATCGGAAACCGTAATTTCTGAAACACTGTTATCGCTTAAATTGATTACTGAAACCGTATTTCCCTGACCATAACCACCTTGATGCGCTACAAATAATTGATTGTTTTGCTTTATAATTTCTTCTGGTCCTTCAACTACTGGAATGGTACTTGTTATTGTATTTGTTGTTAAATCCATTACCGCTATATAATCATCAGTAATGTCTGTAGGATCACCCCAATTGGTAATATATCCAAAACCGTTATCAAACACTATATAGCGTGGATTATCTAATCCCGTTGTAACGGTTGCAACATGGGCAAATGTTAGACGATCAATCACGTTTACTTCATGACTTCCGTTTGACACGATATAAGAATTACCGCCATCAAAGCCCATCCCTTGAGCTAACTGCCCAATTTCCATACCTGGATTTTCGGTTGCAAAAACATCATTACTAACCGTTCCTGAATTACTTATAAAAGAAACAGATGCTGTATCTGTACCAAACATGCCTTCATTTAAAACAAAAACACCATTATTGTAGCCGACTTGTGCAAAGCCGGAAAAGGTTAAAAAAGCAAAAATAGATGTTAATAAGAATAGATAATTTTTTTTCATTGTATTGCGTTTATTATTTAATTAGTTGTTGTTATAAAATCCGTTAGGAATAAGTTTTACATTATAGTTTTCCTGAAAATCTCCTTGTAAGTTGTATACTAATACATCACCGTTAGAAACAAAATCTTTAGCATCTGCTATATAAATAGTTTCATTAATAATAGTAAAACCATACAATACCCCTAAATTTTGAGTGCTTGTAGTAAATAAGGGAGTTGCAGGTAGCCTAAAATCATTCAAATCCACCTTGTAAACGTCTCTATTTAAAGTATATAAAAGTAAATTATTATTAATTTCTAAATAATCTGGATGAACACCATCTGCAAAAATAATTTGGTCGGTAACCTGGTTTGTTGCCATGTTTATTTTGTATAAACCGCCTAAAGTTTCAGCGCCTGTGTAATCTTCTTTTCCGGCGCAAATAACATATAAATCGTTATTATGAGTTACCATACTTCCTGGCATATCAGAAACATCAATACTAGCAGTAACTGTTTCATTAACCGCATCTAACACCGATATTGTATTCCCATAACCCCAGCCACCATAATGCGCCACGTATAAAGTTCCATTATTATTCAATATGCCATCTGGCCCTTCTGCAACTGGAATAGTACTAATTATAGCGTTGGTTTCTGTGTCCAAAACAGCTACATAATCATCCGTAGTATCTGCTGGATCGCCCCAATTGGTTATGAAACCTTTAGCACCATCAAAAGTCATATAACGTGGTGTTAAAATATCGTTTTCAATGGTTGTAATAAGCTCAAACGTATAGCGATTTACAACTTCAATAGTGTTGGAGTTGTTGACTAGTATATATGCTTTATCTCCATAAAACGCCATACTTTGCGCTACATCGCCTAATTTTCTACCATTAACGCCATAAAATACGTTGTTATATACTTGGCCAGAGTTGTCTATAAATGATACCGAAGCATTGGAGTACGTATAACCTCCTTCATTTAAAACAAATATACCGTTGGCATAATCGCCAGATGGTGGCGGATTGTCAATTATAATTTCACGGTCGTTACTCGTACAATTCTGCAGCAATAAAACCGCAGCGAACATGACAACTAATTTCACCTGTTTATTCATAATTTCAAATATTAAAGTTCAAATACATATTAAAATTTCTACCGGGCATAGGCCTGTTTTGCACACTTTCGTAGGATTCATTCCATAAATTAAGAACCTGTACACCTAGTATATATTTATTCGTTTTTTTACCAAGATTATATTCTATACCGAAATTAGCTACCATATAGCTATTAAGTATATGCTCTACAGCGTTATCCGTTGTAGTAAAAACCTCTCCGTTATTTATAAATTGATAATAGGTAGACAGCTTTTTAAAGCTATAACTAACTGCAGTTGTCAGTTTATGATACGGCACATAAATAAGTTGCTTATCTGTTTTTTCATTTTTTGAAACCGTGTAGGCATAGGTTGCCGATACATTTATAGTATGCGCTCCAATTTTTTTATTAGCAGACAATATGCCTTCAAGACCATAAATATTAACGTTCTCCGCATTTTCAGGTCGCCAAATACCGGCAACATCTGGTACCCATAATAATAAATCTTGGACTTTATTATAGTAACCGTTAATGGTTAACGAAGCATTTGGAATATGTAAAACGTTACTCATTTCACCTTGATAGGATAACTCTGGTTTTAAGTTCGGATTACCAAATCCTTCCCAGTATAGATCATTGTAAGTGGGGATTCTGAAGTTTTTTGAAGTATTTAATTTCAAACTATAAAAGTTGGTGATTTCGGCTTGAATTCCTGCTGAATATAAAAATGGGTTTTCATAATTAGCATTTAATTCTTGACGCAAGCTAATTTCATACATAAACCGTTTGCTTAATTTATGTTTTAAACCCAAAAAAACAGACCCTAAATCCCGGTTTTCATGTTGTATATCAGAACCTTCGCCATTATTATGGTTGTAATTAAAGCCACCGCTGAAAAGCATACGGCCTAATTCATAATCTAAATTGTATTTTACAAACAGACTACCCACATCACCATAGGTATTATAATCTCTAGCTATATTGGGATAATATCTATAGTTTTCAGTGATATAAGCAACTTTAGCATTAGACGTAAAATACGAGGATTTGGACACCCATTCCACCATACTTCGCGTATTAAAATCGTAGTATTTTGTTTCTAAAGCATTTGGCGTTGGAAGGGAGAAATTTCGTTTGCCATCATATAAATTAGTATAAAGATTAATGGCATTTTTCTTATCCAACTTAAAACCAAAAGTCGAACTGATATTCGTATTATTAAATTGACCGTTTTCATTGGTTCTGTTTGTTCCTAAATATTCGTAATCATTATCAGAACCTTGACGTGAAATACCTAATGAAAAGCTCGTGTTTTTCGTTGAATACCCCGTTTTATAGTCTAATCCGTAGGTGTTATAACTGCCGTATTTTAAAAAAAAATCATTTTCAAAACCTGCATTATACTTAATATTATTTTCCAAATAAATACTGCCGCCAATAGCATTACTACCATCCACAACGCCACCGCCACCAGACTTGACAACAACACGGTCAAATCCACGGGTATTAACAGTATTAAAATCTGTCTGACCCGTTGTTTGTGAATTTATATTAATGCCATTCCATAAAACCGCCGTTTGTTGTGCCGTTGTCCCCCTGAAACTAGGCGAAGAAACCATACCTAAACCATTTTCTTTTAAGTAAATAGTGGTATTATAATTTAAAAGACTGGTAAGTGATGTTTGGTTGCGTTTTAAAACACTATCATTTAAAACGGTTTGCGTTGTTGTATAAACCGAATCTTTTAATTTGATGTATTTCAAATTCACAGTATTCAATTCCGTAACCGGACTGACTTGCGCAAAAATTGCACAACAGAACAAAAATATCAACAATGTGAAAAATCGATTCATAATCAATGAGCCCTTTACCCGAAAGCTTTTATTTTTAAGGTTATAAAATTGGCAGGTCTCCTGACTTGTTTTATGCTATTAAACCTTCCCAGTAATAAAACCAGTGGTTATTGAAGTAATAACATCTCTAAATAGAGATACTCAATTGCGTTGAGTATAAACTTACAGTTGCGGGAACAGCTCTGGATTTTAACCAGATTCCCTTTTAATTGAAGCAATCGTGAACATTTTTAACAGGATTTAAATACCACTTAAAAACATGCTGATTTACTATCAAACCAAATTCACGGCAAAAGTAATTATTCTTTTCAGATTAGCACCATGAACCTTATTTTTTCTTGGTCATTTTATAAAGTAAATAAATAAATCCTGCTAAAAAATGAAAGATTACAACGCCAGCTACTATATATAATGTTACATTTGAACCGTCACGCATAGTTAAAAATTTTCTATAAATTTACGTGATTTTTAATTCTTCAAACGTTACAAATGTTACATAAAAAGATAGTTTTCATTACGCTTCTATTGAGTTTATTTTTCTGGAATTGTCAAGACAAAACCAAGCAAGAAATTAGCCTACCCAAAACCAGCAAATCATCTATAAAAATTGATTATGCCGCAGGTTTTGCCATTACAAATTATGAAAATTCCACACTACTAACCATTAACAATCCTTGGCCAGATTCTGATAAAAACTACCGTTATCTTTTGCTTACTAAAGCGCAGGCTGCTGTAAGCACATATAACAAAAGTGATTACGATGGCATAATTACTATTCCTGTTGAAAAAATGGTAGTTACATCAACAACCCATATTCCTGCATTGGAATTATTAGAGGTTGAAAACACCTTAATTGGATTTCCAGGAACCGATTATATTTCTTCCGAAAAAACGCGACAATTAATTGATTCGGGTGCTATTAGAGAACTCGGAAAAAATGAAGGCATTAATACCGAAGTATTATTGGAACTGAACCCAAATGTGGTGATTGGTTTTGGTATTGACGGCAATAATAAAAGTTTTGAAACCATCAGAAAATCAGGAATTCCTGTTATTTACAATGGTGATTGGGTAGAAACTTCGCCATTAGCAAAAGCAGAATGGGTTAAATTTTTTGGAGCACTTTATAATAAAAGCAACCAAGCGGAATCTATTTTTAAAGCGATTGAAACCGATTATTTAGAAGCTAAAAGTTTAGCTGAAAATGCCAGCAGCAAACCTAGGGTTTTAAGTGGTGCCATGCATAAAGACATTTGGTATTTGCCAAGCGGAACAAGTCCAGAAGCGCAACTTTTAAAAGATGCCAACGTAGATTATTTATGGGCAAATTCGGAAAGCAAAGGAAGCCTAGCTTTAAATTTTGAAGTGGTATTTAATAAAGCCAAAGATGCAGATATCTGGATTAGCCCTTCCTACTATAATTCATTGGAAGCTTTAGAAAAAGCTAATTCACACTACACCCAATTTGATGCTTTCAAAAATAAAAACATGTATTCTTTTGTTAATACTGCTGGTAAAACAGGCGGTGTTACCTATTATGAAATAGGAACGGCCAGACCTGATTTGGTATTGAAGGACTTGGTAAAAATAGCACATCCTGAATTACTTGAAAATTATGAACTACAGTTTTTTAAACGCCTAGAATAAACCGATATTTGCACGAATCCGTTTTATGCATACCAACTATACATACGCTTTTATTACCCTCATAATCCTGCTGGTAATTTGCATTTTAGCAAATATTAGTTTGGGTTCGGTATCTATTCCCATATCGGCAATTTTTGAAAGTTTTGTTGGCACTTTAGACCACGAATCTTGGTCCTATATTATTAAAGACTACCGCTTACCAAAAGCACTGACAGCGGTTTTAGTCGGTTCTGGATTAGGTATTTCTGGATTATTAATGCAAACCTTATTTAGAAACCCATTGGCTGGTCCGTTTGTTTTGGGTATCAGTTCCGGCGCTAGTTTGGGTGTGGCACTCGTTATTTTAGGAGCTGGAGTTTTTGGTGGCGCATTTGCCACAATTTTTGTATCCAAATGGAGTATTATTATTGCGGCTAGTTTAGGGAGTTTTCTCGTGCTCTCAGCAGTTTTAGTGGTGTCTTCAAAAGTACGAGATACCATGGCTATCCTCATTATAGGACTTATGTTTGGCAGCATTACTGCTGCTGTGGTTAGTGTCCTCTCCTACTTTAGTAGCGCAGAACAACTTCAGCAATATATTTTCTGGGGATTTGGAAGTTTAGGAAACCTATCATGGCAAGAATTGGGTATTTTCTTTATCGTTTATAGCCTCGGCATGCTGTTGACAATTTTCTCAATCAAAGGTTTAAATTCACTTTTATTAGGTGAAAATTATGCGAAAAGTCTTGGATTAAACATCAAGCAAACGCGACTTATTATTATTATTGCTACTAGTTTATTAGCGGGAACCATAACCGCTTTTGCTGGACCTATTGCTTTTATTGGTTTAGCTATTCCTCATATTACACGTCAAATTTTTACAACATCTAATCATAAAATATTAATTCCAGCCGTGTTTTTATTTGGCGCCATTATCATGCTTATTTGCGATAGTATTGCGCAATTACCAACTAGTGATTATACCTTGCCAATTAACGCAATTACGTCATTAATGGGAGCTCCTGTGGTTATTTGGTTGTTAGTTCGTAAACGTAAAATGTTATTTTAATAATAAAGAATATAGAAAGTGACTAAAAGCAACCCACATACTATTCTTAAAACGGAAAACCTCACCATTGGTTACGCTTCCAAGAAAGCAAACACCATTGTGACTTCCAATATTAATATGGCTTTAAAAAAAGGGCAGTTAATTGGTTTAGTTGGTGCTAATGGTATTGGTAAATCCACACTTTTACGAACGCTTACTCATGTGCAAGATAAATTATCAGGAACGGTTTTTCTAAATGAAAAAAATCTAGAAACCTATACAAATGCTGATTTAGCTAAAACCATGAGTTTGGTATTAACTGAAAAAATTGCTTCTAAAAATCTATCTGTTTTTGAATTGGTGGCTTTAGGCCGACAACCGTATACCAATTGGGTTGGGAATTTATCTGCAAATGATTTGGAAGTTGTTAATCGGGCTTTAAACCAAACCAATATTGAAGCATTAAAAGATAAAAAGTGCTTTGAATTAAGTGATGGTCAATTACAAAAAGTCATGATTGCACGTGCTTTGGCTCAAGATACCGATTTAATTATTCTGGATGAACCAACGACGCATTTGGATATGTATCACAAAGCTTACATATTAAAATTACTTCAAAAGTTGGTTAAAGAAACCCATAAAACCATTCTGTTTTCTTCGCATGAAATAGATTTGGCTATTCAATTGTGTGACACTATGGTGGTCATGACAAACAATACGGTTATAACCGATACGCCTTGCAACCTGATTTCTGAAGGTGTTTTTGAAACCCTTTTTCCTAAAGATTTAATTGCTTTTGATAAAAAATCGGGAAGCTTTCGGGTTCGAAAATAATTGGATCAATCCGTATTTCATTTTTATTGTTTTTGTGCTGTAAGTTCATCTTAAGAATTCTTCACGTTCCAATTAAAAAAAATTATCTTTGGTGAAATTCTCTTTTTAAAAATGATTGACAGCCTTATTCTCATTATTGCTATTATTTTTTCGGGTGCTATTGGCGCCTATATTGGTCTGACTATTTCCAAACTAAAAAACAAAAGTGACACAAGTACTCTTGAGGAGCGAAACACTAATTTGCAACAACAGCTATCTAATTTAAAGGTTTCTTTTGATGAAGAAACTCAAAAACAACAATCCTATTTTAATCAACAAACAACGGATTTAAAAGAACTCCTATCCAAAATTGAAATTGATAGAGATGACATTAGAAAGGAAAAAGAACTTCTAAATTCAGAATTAGCACGACGTAATTCAGAATACGAAAACCTGGAACAACAACTTTTAAAACGCGATGAAGAATTAGAACTTCGCCAAGAACAATTACGTAAGGATTTTGAGCTATTAGCTACTAAAATTTTAGACGAAAAAACAGAGAAGTTTACCCTTCAGAATAAAGAGAACATTAAAAATATTTTAAACCCGCTTCAAGAAAAAATTCAAATTTTCGAGAAAAAAGTAGACGATACACAAAAGGAAAGTATCAGCATGCATTCGGCTTTAAAAGAACAATTGTTGGGTTTAAAAGATTTAAATCAGCAAATGACTATTGAAGCTACAAATCTAACTAGAGCTTTAAAAGGGGATAGTAAAATGCAAGGAAATTGGGGCGAATTAGTTTTAGAACGCGTTTTAGAAAAATCTGGTTTAGAAAAAGATAGAGAGTATTTTGTTCAGCAAAACTTTACAAGGGAAGATGGTACCAGAGTGCTTCCGGATATTGTATTGCATTTACCGGATAATAAAAAAATGATTATTGACAGTAAGGTGTCATTAACAGATTACGAACGCTATGTAAACGCTGAAGATGATGAACGTGAAATTTATCTTAAAGCGCATATAAATTCTATTAGAAAGCACGTAGACCAACTTTCTGAAAAGAAATATGAAGATTTATACGATATAGAAAGTCCTGATTTTGTATTGCTTTTTATTCCGATAGAACCGGCTTTTGCGGTAGCCATTAATGCAGACAATTCCATTTACAATAAGGCATTCGAGAAAAATATAGTTATTGTTACACCTTCTACCCTTTTAGCTACTTTACGAACGGTAGATAGTATGTGGAATAACGAAAAACAACAACAAAACGCCATTGAAATTGCCAGGCAAGCTGGTGCTTTATATGATAAATTTGAAGGTTTAGTAAAAGACCTAACAGGTGTAGGAAAGAAAATTGACGATGCTAAAAAAGACTATTCATCGGCCATGAATAAGCTCGTGGAAGGAAAAGGAAACCTTATTACCAGTGTAGAAAAAATTAAAAAATTAGGTGCTAAAGCTAAAAAAGCATTACCCGAAGCTATTTTAAAAAGAGCAAAACTGTCTGCTGATGACGACGAATAACAAACAAATTATACGATGAAAAATATAGTAACTAAATTAATAATTGCTTTAGTCCTAGTCATAGTTGGTTATGGCTGTTTTATTTATTTTGCCACATATAGTGAAGGTATTCGCGCCGGCGAACTGGTGAAATTTAGTAGTAAAGGCGTTATTATAAAAACTTGGGAAGGCGAAATAAGTCAAGGTGTTTCAGAAGCCCAATTGTTTGAATTCTCTGTGGAAGATAACGAGGAGCAAGTCATAAAGGACTTAACAGAAATGCAAGGTAAATATGTAAAATTACATTATTTTGAACGGTATAAAACCCTATTTTGGTTAGGTGACACCAAATATTTTATTACCAAAGTAGTATTGGATAAAGAACGCAATAACAGGCGCTATTAATATGAAGAAACCTTATAAAACTGTAGAATGTTCGCGTATTAGCATTGCAGAATTAATGCAGCCATCGCATTCTAATTTTGGTGGTAAAATTCATGGTGGTTATATGTTGAGCCTAATGGATCAAATTGCATATGCCTGCGCTTCCAAACATTCAGAAAACTATTGTGTAACTGCTTCTGTGGATACCGTAAATTTTTTAGAACCGGTGGAAATTGGTGAGCTTGTTACCATGAAATCTTCTATTAATTATGTAGGAAAAACATCTATGGTTGTTGGAATTCGTGTGGAAGCGGAGAATATTAGAACAGGACATGTTAAACATTGTAACTCATCCTATTTTACCATGGTTGCCAAAGATGATGAGGGAAAATCGTCGCCGGTTCCTGGACTCATTTTATCTTCTTTAGAAGAAGTAAGGCGATTTTTAAAGGCTATTGAACGTAATAAAACCAAGAAAAATAGGCTTATTGAGTTTAATAGTACCGATTTTGTTTTAGAAAATTATTTGGAAGAATTAGCCGATTACAATATTAAAATTGACCTATAATCTTAGTTATATAGCCCAAACACCCTTTCTAAATTTGTTTTGATTACCAAGTATTTGGATATTTCAATTAAATATTCGATATTTGATTATTCCTTTTAAAAGGAATATATTAAATTATTCCTTAATTATGGAATATTTTAAATTATTCATAAATAAAGGCATACAATTACAATATCAACAAATATGACTAGCGTTATTACAGGCGACATAATAAACTCTAAAAACGTCAAACCAGCTATTTGGTTGCCGCAGCTCAAGGATGCGCTAACCTTTTTAGAGTCTGACACGCGCTTATGGGAAATATACAGAGGTGATAGCTTTCAAATAGAACTAAAAAACCCTCAAAACGGCTTTTTACATGCTGTTTATATCAAAGCTTGTGTTAAAATGATAAAAGGCTTAGATGTACGCATAGCAATAGGAATTGGTACTAAAACATATCAAGGTGACACCGTAACCGAATCAAATGGAGAAGCCTTTCAATTTTCTGGTGAAACATTAGAAAACCTAAAAAAGGATAAGATTAATTTAAAGCTAAAAACCCCGGATCCTATTTTAAATAGAGACCTAAATTTATACTTTAAATTAGCCTTGATGAGCATGGATAATTGGACCGTAAATTCTGCCGAAATTATAAAAACACAGATTGAAAATCCCCATAAGATTCAAAGTGAAATTGCACAACTAATTGGTATTAATCAAGAAGCCGTAAGCAAACGAATGAAACGCGCTAATCTTGAAGAAATATTAGAACTGAACAACTTGTATATCATTAAAATAAGTAACTTGTAGGATGATTTTATTGATAAAACTTGTTTTAGCACATTTAATTGGAGATTTTATCCTTCAACCAAAATCTTGGGTAAAAAGTAAGGAAAAGAGAAAACTAAAATCGCCTAAACTCTACTTACATGTTGCCATTCATATGGCGTTGTTATTTATTCTCGTTTGGGATGTATCCTATTGGCCATTACTACTAATTATTACAGTATTGCATTTTATTATAGATGCTATCAAACTGTTTTTTCAAAATAAAAAAACCAAACGTCAATGGTTTTTTATTGATCAGCTGTTACACCTCATCAGTATTTTTGCTGCTTATTTCATCTACACAAATACATGGTTTACAACTTCTGAAATACCTACTGAATCTGCTCTACTTCTACTTACCTGTTTGCTGTTTTTAACCAAACCTGTTTCTATAATCATGCAGGCTATTTTTAGCAAATGGAATATAGAGAAACTCACCAAGGGCAACGAATCATTAAAGGATGCAGGCAAATATATAGGAATTCTTGAGCGTCTTCTGGTATTCATATTTATTGTTATGAATCATTGGGAAGCTGTAGGTTTTTTAATTACCGCAAAGTCCGTTTTTAGATTTGGTGATTTAAAAGAAAGTAAACACCGAAAACTCACGGAATACATTTTAATTGGCACGCTTATTAGCTTCGGAATTGCCATCATTACCGGTATCATATTTCAAATACTAGTATAAAAAAACCACCAGATAAATCTAGTGGTTGTA
The DNA here is from genome assembly GCF_048259285.1 of Bizionia sp. Lineage (NCBI taxonomy): Bacteria > Pseudomonadati > Bacteroidota > Flavobacteriia > Flavobacteriales > Flavobacteriaceae > Bizionia > Bizionia sp. The sequence continues at coordinate 12,599 of NZ_JBLXHU010000008.1, forward strand.
TATATTATATAAAAATTAAGTTACTGCTTTACAAAGCGCTTTGAAATAGTTTCTTTAGCATTTGAAATTCGCACTAAATAAACACCACTATTCCACTGACTCACATTTATGGATGTATTTATAGCATTAATACGACCTTGATACACACGAGATCCTAAAATATTATAAACTTCAACTTTAGAAAAACTATTGGATGCAGGCACACGGATGTTTAGTTTAGACTTACTTGGGTTTGGATATATAGTAAAACCCAATTCCTTTGTAACATTAGAACGACTTAATGTTGTAGAGGCTGTAATATTATCAACACGTAATGTAGCTGCAATTACTTCACCTTTCCAATTGTCAATTGAAGAATGACTTAAAATACGCATGGTTAACACATCTCCTAACACATCTGCAACAGAAGCAGGTCCTTGAACAACCGTAAAATCTGAAACATCTAGAGACAAAGCAACACTTGTCCAACCTGTACCAGCACCAAGAAACACAGGGTTTGTAGAAACCATTCGTGTACCCATAGGTCCTTGAAACGCTAAACGTAAATTTAAATCGTTTGATAACGCTTGCGCTTGAAATTGAATTTCGACAATTCCTTCCGAAATAAAATTACCAGACCATTGCGAAAAAGAGTTAAAAAACACCATTCTACCTCCTGCTCCATTACCACCGTTAGATGTGTATTCTAAAAAATTATCATCAACACCGTTTGGTCCACCAGTGGTAATGTTTTCTGGTGCTCCAGAAGTAGTTCCAATAATCCAATTCTGAACGGTTCCATCCTCAAAATCATCTACTTGCCCCGCAGATACTTGAGCGAATGTCCAAAAAGAGACGGTTAAAAAAGGTATAAGAAGTAGTTTTCTAATCATAATAGGCTATTTACAAAACAAAAGTAACGCTTTTTTGAAAATAAATTACAAAAAAGCGTTACTAATAGGCACTAAAATTCTAGTAATTACTTGCTTAAGTACATTTTACGTCTTGCATATAGGTTGTAAAATTGATCGTCTTTCAAGCTATCGATAAACAAAATACTTTCACCTGTACTCTTCATTTCTGGCCCAAGCTTTTTATTAACATTTGGAAATTTATTGAAAGAGAACACAGGCTGTTTAATAGCGTAGCCTTCCAACTTTGGATTAAAGTTGAAATCGGTAACTTTCTTTTGGCCTAACATAACTTTTGTTGCGTAATTTACATAGGGTTCACCATAGGCTTTTGCAATAAAAGGAACTGTTCTGGATGCTCTTGGATTGGCCTCAATAATATATACCACATCGTCCTTAATGGCGAATTGTACATTTATTAATCCTACCGTATTTAAGGCTAATGCAATTTTTTTAGTATGATCTTTTATTTGTTGCAACACCAAATCACCTAAATTAAAAGGTGGCAGCACACCATTACTATCACCCGAGTGGATTCCACAAGGCTCAATGTGCTCCATAATTCCAATAATGTATACGTTTTCACCATCGCAAATAGCATCGGCTTCCGCCTCAATAGCACCATCTAAATAATGATCCAGTAACAATTTATTATCAGGCATTTGGCGTAATAAATCTACCACATGCTCTTCTAGTTCTTTTTTATTAATGACAATTTTCATGCCTTGACCACCTAAAACATAGGACGGTCTAACTAATATTGGAAAATCCAAAACATCTGCAATTGCTAAAGCTTCATCAGCATTTGTTGCCACATCAAATTCTGGGTAGGGAATATTATTTTCTTTTAAAATAGTTGAAAAACTTCCTCTATCTTCAGCTAAATCTAGAGATTTGTAGGTTGTTCCAATAATTTTAATACCGTAGCGGTCTAATTTTTCTGCTAATTTTAAAGCTGTTTGTCCCCCCAATTGTACAATAACCCCTTCTGGTTTTTCATGACGAATAATATCGTAGATATGTTCCCAGAAAACAGGTTCAAAGTATAGCTTATCAGAAATATCAAAATCAGTTGAAACTGTTTCCGGATTACAGTTAATCATTATGGTTTCGTAACCACATTCCGCAGCTGCTAAAACACCATGAACACAACAGTAATCGAATTCAATACCTTGACCAATTCGGTTAGGTCCAGATCCTAAAACTATAATTTTCTTTTTATCTGTAACGACACTTTCGTTAGAGGATGCTATGTTGCCATTTTCTAACTCTACTTCATTTTCAAAAGTGGAATAGTAATAAGGCGTCTGTGCTTTAAATTCGGCAGCACACGTATCAACTAATTTATAAACACGTTTAATTTTAAATTCTTCTCTCTTTGTATAAACTTGACTTTCCAAACATTTTAACATGTGGGCTATTTGTCGATCACCATATCCTTTTTGCTTGGCTTCTAATAGCAAATCACGTTCAATAGTATCAATAGAGAAGTTAGAAATTTCTTTCTCCAAATGATGTAATTCTTCATATTGTTTTAAGAACCACATATCAATTTTTGTAATTTCATGTATACGACTTAATGGAATACCCATTTGAATGGCATCATAAATAACAAAAACACGATCCCAACTTGCATTGGTTAGCTTTTCAATAATTTGATCGTAATTTTTATAACCTTTTCCGTCTGCTCCTAAACCGTTACGTTTAATTTCAAGCGATTGTGTTGCTTTATGCAAAGCTTCCTGGAATGAACGACCAATTGCCATAACCTCACCCACTGATTTCATTTGAAGTCCTAATGTTCTATCAGACCCTTCAAACTTATCAAAATTCCATCGTGGAATTTTCACGACTACATAATCCAAGGTCGGCTCAAATAAAGCGGAAGTAGACCCGGTGATTTGATTGGTTAATTCATCTAAATTATAACCAATGGCTAATTTGGATGCTACTTTAGCAATTGGATAGCCTGTAGCCTTACTCGCTAATGCTGAAGAACGAGATACACGTGGGTTAATTTCAATAGCAATAATATCTTCATTGTTATCTGGACTTACCGCAAACTGCACATTACAACCACCTGCAAAGTCGCCAATACTACGCATCATATGGATAGCCATATCACGCATGCGTTGGAAGGTTTTGTCGGACAATGTCATTGCTGGTGCAACCGTAATAGAATCGCCCGTATGGATTCCCATAGGATCCATATTTTCAATGGTACAAATAATAACAACGTTATCATTTCTATCGCGTAATAACTCTAATTCATATTCTTTCCATCCTAAAAGTGCTTTATCAATCATTACCTCATGAATTGGAGAAATTTCCAATCCGCGAGTTAATAATTCATCAAAATCTTCTTCTTTATAAACAATGGAAGCTCCTGCTCCACCAAGTGTGTAGGACGCCCTAATTACTAAAGGAAAACCAAATTCTTGAGCAATTTCCTTACCTTTTAAGTAAGAGGTTGCTGTAGCTTGAGGCGCCATTGGAACTCCAATTTCTAACATAAGTTCACGAAATTTCTCACGATCTTCGGTTATGTTAATAGCTTCAATATCTACACCTATTAATTTAACATTGAAATCATCCCATATTCCTTTTTCATCTGCTTCAATCGCTAAATTTAATGCCGTTTGTCCACCCATTGTTGGTAGAACAGCATCAATTTGTGGATGTTCATTTAGAATTTTAATGATGGATTTCGTGGTAAGCGGCAACAGGTAAACATGATCTGCCATGGAAGGATCTGTCATGATGGTTGCGGGATTAGAATTGATTAGAATAGTTTCAATTCCGTCTTCTCTTAATGATCGTAATGCTTGGGTTCCTGAATAATCAAATTCGCAAGCTTGACCAATAACTATGGGTCCTGAACCTATAAGCAGAACAGATTTTATGTTTTTGTTTTTAGGCATGTTGAAATATTTTGTGCAAAAGTAGTTAACGAATGGGTATAAAAAAAGGCGTTACCAATTTGGAACACCTTTATATATTAACAATTGTTAATTCATTATTTTTTATGTCTTAACTCAGAAGATACAGATATTTTCTTTCTACCTTTAGCTCTTCTACGAGCAAGGACTTTTCTTCCATTAGCACTAGCCATTCTTTCTCTGAAACCATGCTTGTTTTTTCTTTTTCTTTTTGACGGCTGAAATGTTCTTTTACTCATTACTTATATCTTTAAAGTCTTCTTAATATCTTTTAACCTTGTTTAGAGTTCTATCCCTAAAACTGCGTGCAAATATACAAACCCTTTTTTATTTAACAAACCTTATTTTAAAAATATTTTTTAGATAAAATTTTAGTTTCTTTGCAGTCCTTAAAAAAGGTAAAAAAATGCAGAGAATTTTAGCAACTATTATATTACTATTCACCCTATTAGGTAGTAATACCAACGCACAAACGCAGTTGCAATATAAATTAAAAATTGGTGATAGCATGGCTGTTCACCAAAAAGCTAATCAAAAAATTACTCAAGATATTGATGGAACGACGCATGAAATGACTAATATTTTGGAAAGTAAGTTTGTTTTAGCGGTTAAAACTGTCACAGATAGCTCCTATATTTTAGATTTTACGTACAAACTTTTTAAACTGCAGTCAAACTCCAATTTATATGGCGAAATTATGTCTATTAATACAGATGCACCCATAGAAAAGGGCGATACCGAAGCGGCTATTTTCTCTGGACTAACACAATCTAAACTGAAGATTGAACTTTTAAAAACTGGTGATATTATTAGTGTTCGTGGTACAACACGCCTAATTAATAATATGATGAAACACGCGGGAATTGAAGACGAATTCACAAAACAAATCATGATTGAGGAAATGAAGAAAGAATTTGGTAGCCAAAGCCTTTCTGATAGTTTTGAACAATTTACCTTTATTTATCCGTTAAACAAAGTAGCTGTTAATGATAGTTGGGAAAACTTCTATTCGGGTGAAATGGAAGCTAAAAACACTTGGACTCTTAAAGCATTACGTCCAACGATTGACATTTTAGGAACAGCACAAGTTTCTTTAGAGTCTGAAGAAGAAAATTACAATATGATTTTAAAGGGCGAACAAAAAACGCTTATTTCTGCAGATATTAAGACAGGTATTGTAAAAACTATGTCTGTGACTTCTAAAACTCAAGGTAACACTGTATCTTTGCAAAATAATTCAGTAAAAATACCAACAACAATAAATTCGGTTACAACCTATAAAACGAAACTTTATGTACAATAAAATTATAAAATTAATCATAGCTATAGGCATCATTGCGTATGCCATTTATCAATTTGTAGAAGGCAACATTGGTAATGGTATCATGTTTATATTACTATCATCAATTTTTGTGTTTCTATATTTTAAAAATGAATTTATTCTATTAGCATTCTTAAGACTTAGAAAGCAAGATTTTGAAGGTGCAAAAAAATGGCTTGATAAAATTAAAAATCCAAGTAGTGCTTTAGTTCAGAAACAAGAAGGTTATTATTACTATTTACATGGCATAATGGTGTCCCAATCTAACATGAATGAAGCCGAGAAACACTTTAAAAAAGCTATTTCTTTAGGGTTATCTATGGATCATGATTTAGCCATGGCCAAATTAAATTTAGCTGGAATTGCCTTTACTAAAAACAGAAAAAACGAATCTAAATTACTGCTTAAAGAAGCCGAAAAATTAGATAAGCGTAACATGCTAGCAGATCAGATTAAAATGATGAAAGAAAACATGAAACGTTCTCAAGGGCCAAACCAACATTATGGTCAGAATCAAATGCGTGGAAGAAGACGTTAATTTATAGTAACGGAGACCATAGTCGGCAATAGGATTCTTTTAGTTTACAAAACTTGGAACGCTGTTGCCATTTTTCTAAGATAAGTTCTTCACTATCTTCAAGGTCTTCTAAAAAAATAGTTTTAAGTTCAACACTTGTTTCTTCATTATAGATAAGGGCGTTAATTTCAAAATTAATATTAAAACTCCTGTAATCTAAATTTGCCGTTCCAATCGTAGAAAACAAATCATCTACTACCATTGTTTTTGCATGAATAAAACCTTTAGTGTAGCGGTACACTTTTACTTTTGCATCTAACAAGCGCTCAATATGTGAGTTGGTGGCATGTTTAGCTGTCCAAGAATCGGACGTTTTTGGAATAAGTAATCGCACATCTAAACCAATCTTTGCTGCCACCTGCAAAGCAGTAACAATTTCATCATTGGGAATAAAATAAGGTGTGGTGATATATACATAATCTTCAGCCGTATTAATGGCTACAAACATAGCTTCCATAATATTTGCCCAATCTGTATCGGGTCCACTTGCTGCAATTTGAACGGCCTTGGTGGATTCAATTTGAACATGAGGGAATAACTCTGAAGAAATTTTACAACTAGAATTAGATACAAAGTCCCAGGTCATTAAAAAATGTACTTGAAGTGGTTTTAAGGCTTCGCCTACTATTCGTAAATGGGTATCGCGCCAATAGGAATCGCCATCTTTATAATTCACATAGCTATCCGATATATTTACACCGCCCACATAGCCTATTTTTCCATCAATAATAGCAATTTTCCGATGGTTTCTATAGTTCATTTTACCCGTGAAATTGGGAAACAAAACAGGCATAAACGCATAAAATTCTATACCACTTTGGCGCATTTTTCTTTTAGTTCGCCATGACATTTTACTTCCCACATCATCAAAAGTTAAGCGGACTTTAATACCTTCCTTCGCTTTATCACAAAGAATATCAATAAGTTTTGTTCCAATATTATCGTCTTTTAAAATGTAGTATTCTAAATGAATATGATGTTTGGCACTTTTTAGATCTTCAAATAATAACTCAAATTTCTTTTTCGCATTTTTAATTATTTGAAGGTCATTATGTAATGTTACAGGCGTGTTTTTATTGTTGTTAAGGAGGTAAACGAGTTTAATTTTTTCGTCTAAATAATCATCTAAATTATGAAGTTGGCTTTCACTTAACTCAAAATCTCTCCCCAGATTCTGTATAATTTGTTCGTTGAGAACATTTTTTCGATTGAAAATTTTATTCTTTCGGTATTCTTGCCCAAAAAAGTAATAAACTATCAGTCCTAAAAATGGAAAAACCACCAAAACCATTATAAAGGAAAGGGTTTTGGTGGGGTTTATGTTTTTAAATAAAATAGTAATGGCAGCCGAAATTGCCAAAACATAGTTCAGAATAATTGCAAGGATCCAAATATTATCTTTTAAGAAATCTAACATTAAGGTTTTGTGGAGTAGTAACCGTCTTGCGGAATTTCAATAAAATAGTTTTTTCTAGACTTATTGTTTAAAAAAGGTTCACGCAACCAAGGGTTGTGAATTTTTAAAATTTTATAATTAATATTATATGTTTCTGCAAAAGCAGTAAAATCTGTAACCGCTGTATCTACCGCAACTTTATAGGTTGGAATGTTTTTATATAAGTCTTTGTCTCTAAAATTAAAACCATATTTATCAGCGTTGGATAAAATTTCTTTTAAGGCCACAATTCTAAACATATAGCGTCCTGTTTCTTCACCTAAAAGCAAATCGTAATACCCAGTAACATTCTGTTCACTTAAACGTCTAGATATTCCAGACATTCCGGCATTATACGCGGCAGCTGCCAATGTCCATGACCCTAATTTCTCTTTGGATTTTTTCAAATAATCGCACGCGACTTCGGTAGACATTTCTAAATTATAACGTTCATCCACATTATCATTTACTTCCAATCCATATTCACGTGCAGTTGCTGGCATTATTTGCCAAACACCTCTGGCTCCTGCTGGCGATACAGCATTGGTTAACCCACTTTCTATTACTGCCAAATATTTAAAATCGTCTGGAACACCATGTTTTGCTAAAATAGGTTCAATAATTGGAAAGTACTTTTTAGCACGTTTAAACATGAGTAGTCCGTTGGACTGCCAATAGGTATTTACCAATAATTCGCGGTCCATGCGTTCATAAATATCCGGATCTTTTAATGGTAAAGGTTCACCTGCAAAATCCAAATTATCAGGAATTTGAAGTGCATAAACATTATAATCGTTTATAAGTTGCTTTTCAAAATTTTCATCCGTTTTTGCGTTCTGTTGTGCAAAAATAAATAGGAAAGTTAAACTTAACAATCCTACCATCATTAACATTCTTTTCATCAATTTCATCTCTGTAAGTTTTTGTTTAAAGTTATAAAAAAAATCAACATGATTCACTAGAACCCTCTAAAATAAGTTCTGGTAAATGTTCATTAAACCAACGGTATTTATTGAGGATCATGATATGTGTTCCTTTATCAATTGTAATGCAATTTTTAATATGCCTGTATGGGAAAACATTATCCAATGATCCATGTATATGGATAATATTTTCTGGAGCTTTATTTTGATTCCAACAAATCATTTCTTTAACTGCCCAATTAATATATCGTGGGTCTGTTACAGACAGATACTTTTTATAAAGCGCCACGCGTTTTTTAACGGTTTCTCCAAAAGCGTATTTTGCCAACACATCCATATTACCCATTAAAGAAGCCGGAAACAATTTAAAGGCTTTAGTAGCGCGCATAATTTTCATCCGTTTGGGCATTTCCTTTTTGCTTTTTATACTAGAAATAATAATTAATCGTTTAATTTTTAAATGCTTACTCATTTCCTGAACCAAAACACCACCAAATGAAACACCAATTAAGGCCACATTTTTTTCTGTTATTTGATTTACCATACGTAAAGCATAATTGGTAAGTGTTTCATTTTCTTCAGGAATTTGCCATTCCAACAAGTGAATTTTAAAATCTGATTCGGGTAATTTTATATATTCAAAAATGGTTGAGCTAGCAGCTAATCCGGGCATAAAATATACATGTATTATATCTTGATTCATAAGGTATTAAAAGCCTTTATTATTAATAATGACAATATTTTTTCGTAAATTTGTGTTACAAAACTATATAAAAATAGTTTTCACTCCCTATAATTCCATTGAATAAAAAAGAATATTATGATAGAAGAACATGAACTCATTGACAATGACTTTTTGCGTCAGTTTGAATTAAAAATAGACGATCAACTTGCAAAAATTGAATATTCACTTCAGGAACGTAAAATATTTTTAACAAAGCTTATTATTCCGGAAGACGTATTTTCGGAAGCATTTCAAAACGAATTTATAATTATCGTTTTTAAAAACATTCAAGAGCGTAATTTAAGTGTTGTTCCTACAAGCCCTGAAATAGCCAGGTTTATTAGAAAAAACAGACAATACAAAAGTATGCTTCCCGTTGGTGTTCGCATCTAATTGGGAACATACCTATTTATTTTTCCTGCCAACGCCACTTTTTTTTATAATTGATAGAAAAACAACAAAAAAGGCGTGCTTTAATTAAAGCACGCCTTTTTAAGTTTTATTAGTTACGATATTAACTCTTTATAATTCGTTTAGTAACTGAACCAGTATCCGTAGCTACTTTTAAAATATATACACCAGTGTGTAATTTACCTATATTTAGTCTTTCAATATTATTAGATTTTAAAACTAATTTTCCAGCAATGTCATATAACTCCGTTGAGAAATTAGAAACTGACTGTGGAAAATTAATATGAATATAATTTTGAGCCGGGTTAGGCGTTACAGAGATTTTTTCCATTGAAAAATCTTTTACAGAAAGTGGCGCCTCATCTCTAATTTGAAATCCTGAACTTGGAAAAGATTCACCAAGTAAACCAGAAATATTTGTCCAATTCGTCGCTCCAGCCCCAAATAAATTAGATGGGTCTATTAATACAGGTTCTTCACCAGAAACCGCAGCAGTTGAGCCAAACCAGTTCCACCTGTTCAATCCTGTAGTAGAAAAAGCTTCATTTACAGTTGGAAATGCCGCAATCCAATATGTTCCTGCTGGTAATGTAATTTGCGTTCCTCCATTAGCATCTGTAACACGGACTGTAAAGTTGGCTGCACCAGCACCATCTTCATTTAATGTGAAGTCAGTTGCCGAAATTCCAGAAAGTTCAACAACACCTGTTCCAGGAACACTAGGATTACCATTTGGTACACCTGCATTATCAGCATAAATAAAAACATTAAAGCTTAATAAATTTGTAAAATTAACCGTATTACTTAATAGTCCATAAATATCAATCTCTCCTAAAATAGTATTACTAGGCAGAACAAAGTCATCTGAAACATATACTCCAACGCCATCGTTCCCTTGAAAACTAACAAGTGCACTTCCTGCTGCGTTCACAGGTTGATCTATAACTACAGCTTGTGCATGGGATGCCCAAGTAAGTAAACATAACAATAAAGGTAAAATGTAATTTTTTTTCATAATTTTAAAGTTTTAGATTTATAACCGCTAAATATAGACAATCTAATTGATAATCATGAAATATTACACTGTTATTTTTTTGCTCTTTTTAGGATGTTCGTCTGATAAACAGGAGCTAACAAATATATTTAGGTATAATGAGCATAAAAACATCAGTTCTTTAGATCCTGCCTTTTCTAAAGATTTGGCAGATATTTGGGCAACTAATCAGCTTTTTAATGGTTTGGTGGAAATGGATGACAGCTTAAACGTTAAACCAAGTATTGCTAAAAACTGGGTAGTTTCAGATAGTGCTAAAACCTATACATTTACCTTACGTCATGACGTGTATTTTCATAATCATGGATTATTTGGTGAGGATTCTACCAGAACGGTAAAGGCTTCCGATTTTGAATACAGCTTTAACCGAATAAAAGACAAACAAATTGCATCGCCTGGTAGCTGGGTGTTAAATAAAGTAGAGGACTTTTATGCGGTTAATGATTCTATTTTCGAAATAAAACTGACACAGCCCTTTCCTGCTTTTTTAGGTTTACTAACCATGAAGTATTGTTCCGTAGTTCCGAAGGAAATTGTAGAACATTATGGCACTGATTTTAGAGCACATCCAATTGGTACTGGTCCCTTTAAATTTAAACGATGGGAAGAAAACTTAAAGCTCGTTTTCAGAAAGCATACTAATTATTTCGAATTTGATAAACAAGGTAAAAAGCTTCCGTATTTAGAAGCTATTGCCATAACATTTCTTCCGGATAAGCAAAGTGAATTTTTACAATTTGCACAAGGAAACATAGACTATGTATCTGGTTTGGATGCATCATATAAGGATGAAATTCTAACAGCCAATGGAACACTTCGTGACAATTATGCCAATGATGTAAACATGATACGTGGTCCTTATTTAAATACGGAATATTTGGCGTTTTATATGGATTCTGACGTTGCGGAAATACAATCAGAATATATTAGAAAAGCAGTAAATTATGGTTTTGACAGAGAGAAAATGATGATTTACTTGCGGAATGGCGTTGGTATTCCAGCTCATGGCGGATTCATTCCAAAAGGCTTACCTGGTTATAGTCAAAAATCCGGATTTAATTATCAGCCTGAAAAAGCAAAAGAATTGGTTGAACAATTTAAAACAGAAACTGGAAATAGAAACCCTGAAATCACGATTACAACCACCAGTAATTATTTAAGTTTTTGCGAGTATATCCAGAGAGAACTCCAAAAAACTGGTCTATTAGTTTCTATTAATGTAATTCCTGCTTCTAGTTTAAAAGACTCTAAAGCAAATGGTAAATTAGATATGTTTCGCGCTAGCTGGGTAGCAGATTATCCAGATGCTGAAAATTATTTATCACTCTACTACAGCAAAAATTTTGCACCTAATGGTCCTAATTACACACATTATAAAAATGACCAGTTTGATGCTTGGTATGAACAGGCTTTTACAGAAACTAACACTTTAGAAAGAGAACGGCTTTACACCAAAATGGATAGTTTAGTTATGGCCTCTGCACCTGTTGTACCTATGTTTTATGATGAAGTTGTCCGATTTACAAGGAAAAACATTTCGGGTTTGGGTATCAACCCCATTAACTTATTGGAGTTAAAACACGTGAAAAAGACTAATTGAATTTAATGAAAGAGGTGAAATTTTTAGACGCTATTCTCTTCTAAATCGTTTGGTTTCTTCAAATACATGCTCCAAAATAGCGGCATCTTGTTCCGTAAATTCTATATCGCGTCGTGACATAACAACTTCGGCAACTTCAAAAGCTTTTTTGGTTAAATAAGTTGTAAACCCACTGCTTCCTCCCCAAGAAAAACTTGGCACGAAATTTCGTGGAAATCCACTCCCAAAAATATTAGCACTAACACCTACAACCGTTCCCGTATTAAACATGGTGTTAATACCACATTTACTGTGGTCACCCATCATGAGTCCACAGAATTGTAAACCTGTTTTTGCAAATCCTTCTTTTTGGTAATCCCACAGGCGCACTTCCGCATAATTGTTTTTTAAATTCGAGTTATTAGTATCGGCACCTAAATTGCACCATTCGCCAATAACAGAATTTCCTAAAAATCCATCATGACCTTTATTAGAATATGCAAAAATTACAGAATTAGTAACCTCTCCTCCCACCTTACTATGAGGTCCAACCGTTGTTGGGCCGTAAATTTTAGAAGCCATTTTCACGGTTGCATGATCACATAAAGCAAAAGGTCCGCGAATAACGCTTCCTTCCATAACTTCGGCATCCTTACCTATATATATTGGCCCATTTGTAGCATTCAAGGTTACAAAATCCAGTTTGGCACCTTCTTCAATAAAAATAGATTCCGGATGAATGGTATTTACCGTTGCTGGAATGGGTTGCGATTTTCTATTCGTTGTTAGTAGTTCAAAATCATCTTGAATCGCTTCGCCGTTTTTAGAAAAAATATCCCATGTATTTTCAACTTTTAAAAGCGAATCAGTATACTCAATGGCCTCATAAGAATCAAAATTAACCTCCTCTTGAGATTCTTTCGTGTAAAAAGCAATTACATCCTCATCCTTAAAAATAGCTTGGTTTTCACTTAAATCTGTAATCATGGCTACCAATTCATCATTAGGTAAATAGGATGCATTAATCATGACATTCTGCTCCATTTCAACCATTGGGTATTTGTCCGATAAATACTCTTCAGTGACTGTCGTGGTTGTAGAGCCTAAATAAAGTTCCCATTTCTCACGAATAGTTAATATACCAATACGAATATCGGCAACCGGACGCGTGTATGTAAATGGCAATAAATTATTGCGCGAAGGACCATCAAAAAGAATGTAGTTCATGTTATATGCTTTTTGGTAAAAATAAAAAAAGCCTTTCAATAGTTGAAAGGCTTTTAGAAATATATTTTAGACTAAATTTATTTTTTAAATTTAGCGTATTTAGTTTTAAACTTGTCAATACGACCAGCCGTATCAATTAATTTAGATTTACCTGTGTAAAAAGGGTGTGATGTTCTAGAAATCTCCATTTTAATTAATGGATATTCAACACCTTCCACTTCTAAAGTTTCGTTCGTGTTTGCTGTAGATTTTGTTAAAAAAACGTCGTCGTTAGACATGTCTTTAAACGCTACTACTCTATAATTTTCTGGATGTATTTCTTTTTTCATCGCTAAATGCTTTAATATCTTAACTTTTTTCGAAGTGCAAATTTAGGCAATTTTAATAACTATGCAATACTTTTTTAATTTATTTATATGAAATATGTCATATTACTAAATTATTCAGTCTTACCTCTATTTTCTTATTGCTTTTTTACACTTTTCTCTTCAATATGCAAAAGTAAACAACTTCCCATAATTACACAATAGAGCTTATTTAAAATACAGTTTATTGTAACGTTTTGCTATATTTGTTTACTAACTTTTTATAATCAACTAAAAGAAATTAACAAAATGGAAACATCTACTAAATCAATTGCAATTAATTTCGGTCTGTACCTTGGCGGAATTTTATCATTATTAACTGTTATGGCTTATGCCATAAGCCTAGATTTATTTACGAAATGGTGGTTTGGAATTGCCATGATGATTTTGGTTATTGTTTTGGGTGTTATGTCTTCAACAAAATCAAGAGGTGCACTAAATGGCTTTATTAGCTTTAAAGGTGCTTTTACATCTTTTTTTATCACAGTCCTTATAGGTTTAGTGATTAGCACCGTTGTTAGTTATGTAATTTTCAATATTGTGGATCCAGAAGCGTCAGGAATATTACAAGAAAAAATACTTGCCTCACAGGTTGAAATGATGCGTGGCTTTGGTGCGCCAGAAGAATCTATTGCCCAAATAGTTGAAGAAATGGAAAAGCAAGAAGACATGTACTCCTTGGGTAATATTTTACAAGCTTTAGCATTTCAATTAGTCGGATTTAGCGTCGTTGGCCTTATTGTAGCTTTGGTTGTTAAAAAAGAAGATATACAAGCTTAAATAATTTCGTTACTTTTGGTGTTTCACATATGAAATCACGTACATGAATATATCAGTAGTCATACCACTACTTAACGAACAAGAGTCTTTAATAGAACTACATGATTGGATTGCAAAAGTTATGCAATCCAATCATTTTTCTTATGAAATCCTTTTTATTGATGATGGCAGCACAGATGATTCTTGGAAAATCATTCAACAGCTTTCCGAAAGAAATAACGCAGTAAAAGGCATTCAGTTTTTAAGGAATTTTGGAAAATCCCAAGCTTTACACGCTGGTTTTGAAAAAGCACAAGGCGATGTTGTAATTACCATGGATGCCGATCTTCAGGACAATCCAGAAGAAATTCCTGATTTATACAATATGATTCTATCGGAAGGTTTTGACATGGTTTCCGGTTGGAAGAAAAAACGCTACGACGCCGTTCTTTCTAAAAATATGCCGTCTAAATTGTTCAATTGGGCAGCTCGAAAAACGTCGGGTGTTAAACTCAATGATTTTAATTGCGGACTAAAAGCATACCGACGAAATGTGGTAAAAAACATTGATGTAAATGGTGAAATGCATCGTTATATTCCGGTATTAGCAAAAAATGCAGGCTTTACTAAAATTGGTGAAAAAGTGGTGCAGCATCAAGCTAGAAAGTATGGCGAAACAAAATTTGGAATGGATCGTTTTATTCACGGTTTTCTAGATTTAATTACCATATGGTTTATTTCCAGATTTGGAAGAAGACCCATGCATTTATTTGGTGCACTTGGCGTCATGATGTTTGCTATTGGATTTGCATTTTCCTTTTATTTAGGAATTGATAAACTATTTTTAAATCCTGATGGTCGTCTTATTACAGACAGACCACAGTTTTTTATTGCTTTGGTAACCATGATAATTGGTACGCAATTTTTTGTTGCTGGCTTTCTAGGCGAAATTATATTGCGAACCAAAGAAAACAGAAAGCGGTATTTAATAAAAGATGCTATTTAACAGTTATCTAGCACACATTTTTATGAATTTCGTACTATTGTACGCTACTTTATTTTAACTATGATACATATTAAACCTGAATTATTAGCGCGTATAAACACATGGTTAACGCCTACTTTTGATACAGAGACTCAAGAATATATAAAAAACTTAATCGCCACCAATCCCGCGGAATTGCAGGAAGCTTTCCATAAAGATTTAGAGTTTGGAACTGGAGGTATGCGCGGTATTATGGGAATCGGGACCAACCGAATTAACAAATATACACTGGGAAAAAACACACAAGGCTTAAGCAACTATTTAAAACAAAGCTTTCCTGGCGAAATTATAAAAGTTGCCATTGCTTTCGATTGCCGACATAACAGCCAATCTTTAGCCAAATTGGTTGCTGATGTTTTTTCAGCCAATAATATTGAAGTCTTTTTATTCGAAGATTTACGTCCAACACCAGAATTATCCTTCACCCTAAAATATTTAAAATGCCACTGCGGCATAGTTTTAACGGCATCTCATAATCCGCCAGAATACAACGGTTTTAAAGTGTATTGGCAAGATGGTGGCCAATTAGTACCACCGCAAGATGCTGAAATTATTGCCGAAATTAATCGATTAGAATATGCTGAAATTAATTTTGAAGCGCAAGAACCGTTAATTAATTATATTGGTGAAGCTCTAGATAATGTATTCATTAATGCTTCCGTTAAAAATGGAAGTTTTAATACACATCAAAAAGCAAAAGATAATCTGAATATTGTTTTCACTTCCTTACATGGCACATCTATTACTATTATTCCGGAAACCTTAAAACGAGCGGGTTATAATCAAGTTCATATTGTTGAAGAGCAAGCCAAACCAGACGGTGATTTTCCTACGGTAAAATCGCCAAATCCTGAAGAACCAGCAGCCTTAAAAATGGCTTTGGAATTAGCTGAAAAAGTACAAGCTGATATTGTTATCGGTACCGATCCCGATAGTGATCGGGTTGGTGTAGCTGTTAGAGATTTAGATAATGAAATGATTATCCTTAATGGTAATCAAGCCATGATAATCATGACGGAATTTTTGTTAAAGCAATGGAAAAAAGCGGACAAAATTAAAGGTAAGGAGTTTATTGGCTCTACCATTGTATCCACACCTATGATGCAACAGTTAGCAGATGCATATCAGGTGGAATGTAAAATTGGCTTAACCGGATTTAAATGGATAGCTAAAATGATAAAAGACTTTCCAGAACTTAATTTTATTGGTGGTGGTGAAGAAAGTTTCGGGTTTATGGTTGGCGATTTTGTTCGCGATAAAGATGCTGTTACCGCAACTCTTTTGGCTTGCGAAATTGCAGCCCAAGCAAAAGCACAAGGCAGCTCCATTTATGAAGCATTAATCAACTTATATATAGAACATGGCTTTTATAAAGAACGTTTAGTTTCTATCACTAAAAAAGGTATTGAAGGTGCTCAAGAAATCAAACAGATGATGTATGATGCACGGGAAAACCCTTTAGAAAAGGTGAATGGATCTAAAGTTATGAAAATTGAAGATTATCAATTATCACAATCCAGGCAATTAAGCAATGGCTATATTGAACAAATTCATGTGCCAAAATCCAATGTGCTTATTTATTATTTGGAAGATGGTAGTCAAATAGCTTTAAGACCAAGTGGCACTGAACCCAAAATTAAGTTTTACATTAGCGTTAATACCACTCTGGACAATGTGTCAGCGTTTCAAGCAACGGAACAGAAATTGGAAAACAAAATTGATGCAATTTTGAAGGAGATGAATCTAAACTAGATGAAAAAAATAATAATCCAGCTATTACCATTTATTAAGACTTATAAAAAGCACGTTGTTTTAAATGTGATTTTTAATATCTTAAATGCCCTATTTACAACTCTTTCTTTTGTAGCATTAATCCCTATGCTTAATGTGTTATTCGATAAAACCAATAGAGTAACAGAAGCACCAATTTGGAATGGTATTGGCGACTTAAAGAATTACGCCAATGATTTGTTAAACTTCAAAATAAGCGGTTATCTGGATGATAATAATGCCCAAATGGCTTTGGTTATCGTTATTGCCATTGTTATTTGCACTTTTGCGCTAAAAAACCTTTTTGGTTATCTAGCAAGTCAACATGTTATGTTTCTTAAAAATGGTGTGTTAACAGATTTGCGTAACGATATGTATGACAATATTATTA
The DNA here is from genome assembly GCF_048259285.1 of Bizionia sp. Taxonomy (NCBI): domain Bacteria; kingdom Pseudomonadati; phylum Bacteroidota; class Flavobacteriia; order Flavobacteriales; family Flavobacteriaceae; genus Bizionia; species Bizionia sp. The sequence goes on from NZ_JBLXHU010000008.1 coordinate 30,009, forward strand.
ATTTACCATTAAAATTCTACTCCAAAAGACAAAAAGGAGATGTCATGGCGCGTATTTTAGGTGACATTGGCGAAATGCAAAACTCCTTATTTATTGTTTTAGAATTAATAGTAAGGGAGCCTTTAAACATAATTTTTGCTTTAGGAACCATGTTTTATATAAACTGGCGCTTATCACTCTTTGTTTTAGTGTTTATTCCAACTGCTGGATTTATAATTTCTAGAATTGGAAAAAGACTTAAAAGTGAGTCTTTAACAGCGCAACAAGAATCTGGTAGATTAATTTCTATAGTTGAAGAAACTTTAACCGGTTTAAAAATTGTAAAAAGCTATAATGCAGAACCGCTTTTTAAAGAAAACTTCAGAAACTCGGCAAGTAAACTTTTAAAATTATCCAATAGTATAGGTCTTAAAAATAACCTTGCTGGTCCTATCAGCGAAATTTTAGGAATCATTACCATAGCCGTATTACTATGGTACGGTGGAAAATTAGTACTTATTGATGAAGTTATTGAAGGTACAACATTTATAGGTTTCATGTTACTTGCTTACGGTATTTTAACGCCAGCAAAAGCTATTAGTAAGGCCAGTTATAAAGTTAAAAATGGAATGGCAGCTGCCGATCGTGTTTTCGAAATTCTACATGAAGAAGACAACATGGAAGATAATCCTGATGCCATAGATTTCAAGGATTTTAAAGATAAAGTTTCTATCAATAATATTTCGTTTAAATACGATAATGATCTGGTTCTAAAAAACTTTAGCGTGCAAGTAGCAAAGGGTAAAACCTTGGCGCTTGTTGGGCAATCTGGTAGTGGCAAAAGTACTATTGCGAATTTGGTTACCCGATTTTACGATGTAAATGAAGGCAATATTACTATAGATGGTATCGATATAAAAAACATGACTAAAAAGTCCTTAAGAGACCAAATGGGATTAGTAACCCAAGATTCCATTTTATTTAACGATTCTATAAAAAACAACCTATTAATTGGTAAACCAGGTGCAACAGATACGGAAGTTATTGATGCTTTAAAAATAGCCAATGCTTGGGAGTTTGTTCAAGAGCTACCCAATGGAATTAATACCAATGTTGGCGATGCTGGAAATAATTTTTCTGGCGGACAAAAGCAGCGTTTAAGTATAGCTAGAGCTGTTCTTAAAAACCCACCGATAATGATTCTGGATGAAGCCACTTCAGCTTTAGATACCGAAAGCGAACGATTGGTGCAAGTGGCGCTTGAGAACATGATGAAAAACCGAACATCTATTGTTATTGCACACCGTTTATCCACTATTCAGAATGCCGATTTAATTGTTGTTATGCAACATGGTCAGATTGTGGAACAAGGAACACATACCGAATTAATAGACAAAAATGGCATGTACCGCAGGTTGGTAGAAATGCAAAGTTTTGAGTAGACTCTAGTCTTCTTACGCTATATTTTCTGTTCCAATCCTTCGGTTCGCTGAAGACGATCGTTTTTTTTACAAAGTCTCATTAAACTTTTTTACCTTCTGCTAGTCTAAAGTAAAAATCGATTTGTGAATTCCGAAACCCAATTAGTAGCCGATTTAAAGTCTGAAAGCAAACGTCATGTCGCTTTCAACGATTTGGTAACGCAATACAAAGAGCGACTATATTGGCATATTCGTCATTTTGTTAAATCGCACGACGATACAGATGATGTTCTGCAGAATACCTTCATAAAAATTTATCGAAATATTGATAACTTTAAAGGTGACAGCAAATTATTTTCTTGGATGTACCGGATTGCAACTAATGAAGCCTTAACATTTATAAATAAGCGCGCTAAAGAGATGCAAATTACCAATGAGGAAGTTCAGGATTTAGCAATAGCAAATTTACAAGCTGATGTGTATTTTGAAGGAGATGATATTCAACTAAAATTACAGCGAGCTATTGCTAGGTTACCCGAAAAGCAACAACTCGTTTTTAATATGAAGTACTTTCAAGATTTAAAATACAAAGACATGTCTGAAATTTTAGAAACTAGTGAAGGCGCTTTAAAAGCATCATATCACATTGCGGTTAAAAAAGTAGAGGACTACTTACTGAACGATTAAACCTTTTTAAGAAATTTGAGTCTAAACAGTAATGAAAAACAGTAAATTACATACTATAAAAAAAACAGGTTTTAAAACACCGGATAACTACTTCAAGAATTTTGAGGAAACACTTTTAAGTGAAATAGCTCTTAAGGAACAAAGTAAGGCATCGGGTTTTAAGGTACCAGAAAATTATTTTGAAACGTTCCAAGTTCCAAAACTTGATATAGTTTCAGAAGAAAAAACGGAAACAAAGGTTATTCCGCTCTTCTCTAAAAAAACCTGGCTCTACGCTGCTAGTATTGCTGCTATTGCCATTTTAGTGATAAGTTTGCCAGATTTTAATAAACCGGTTAGTTTTTCATCATTAGATAACGAAAGTATTGAAGATTATATCCTTTCAAATGATTATGAATCATCAACCTTAAACAACCTTATTATTGATCCTTCAGCTTTTGAAGATGCTATTTACACAGACGCTTTAAGCGATGTGTCATTAGAAAGTTATTTGTATAACAATTCAGAATTAGAAGACCTTGAATAAGACTAAAACATACAAAATGAAACAGACAATTTTAATATTAGCAACTGTATTGTTTAGCACAGTTGGCTTTTCACAAAATCGTGATGCCCATCATGAAAAAATTAAAACCTTAAAAGTAGCTTATATCACAGAAAAATTAAATTTGACCCAAACCGAAGCACAGAAATTCTGGCCTATATATAATAAGTTTGAGGAAGATCACAATAAACTTCGCCACGACGTATCTGATAGGCGAAAAGATATAGATATGGAAAATTTAACGGAAAGCAACGCCAAAAGTTTAATTAAGGAAATGGAATTGCTTTACGAGAAAAGATATCAGTCTTATCAGAAATACATGAAAGACTTACAAACCGTTTTACCGGCTAAAAAAGTTGTTTTACTAAAAAAAGTAGAAGATGATTTTAAACGTAAAATGTTTGAAGAATATAAAAACCGACACGGAAAGTCCAAAAACACGCCTTAATAAAAAAAGCAGCCAACTGGCTGCTTTTTTTATTAGTTTCGTTTAAAAAGAAGTTTACTAACCCTGCCTTGTCCCGATGCATAAGCAACACTATCATTTAAAAAACGAATGGAATAAAATCCTTCGTCTGACAGGTGTGTCCATGTTGTACCATTATCATTGGAATAATCCATGCCTTTAAATCCAACAGCTAGCAATTCTTTACCGTCACTATTTGGAATATACTGGACACAACTGCGATAACCAGGTTCTTTGTTTTCAGCAACTAATTCCCATGTTTTTCCGCCATCTATTGTTCTAATTTTATTAGCTGAATTATTGTCAGGCTTGGTGTAATCACCACCAATAGCAAAACCAATCATGTCATCATAAAAATCAATAGAATACATACCTGTAGTCTCTAATCCTTGAATAATAGGTGTCTGAAAAACTTCCCATGTTTCACCTTTATCTCCCGAATATAATACCGTACTTACCTTCCCACCTGTTGCAACCCAGGCCTTTGACCCTTTTACCACAATGTTGGTATTACTCGCAGCAAAAGCGGCGGAACCATTGCTTGCATCTGGCAACTTATCACACGGAATTTTTTGCCATGTATTACCACCATCTCTGGTAATAATAATACTTAAACAAGTATCTGTAGCATCACCGATGGCAATACCTTCTTGTTTATTCCAAAATGCCATAGCATCATAAAACACCTTCTCATGAACCTCTTTATATACTAATTCCATAATTCCTGAATTAGATGTTTTAAACATTAATGCGGGACTTCCTACATTCAACATAAAAAAATCTTCAGAATTATTCCCTATTGCTCGAAACTCTAAATTTAATGAGTCATGAGTCTGTTCTGAAATTAACCATTTATTCGACTCCATATCACATAACCCATAGGTATTATTATTTGCGCCAAAGGCCAAGCTTTTAGAATCTAGTATCTGTAAAGCACGAATACTCAAGGTAGAATCTTCTAATATCGTTTCAATTTCAACGCTTGAAATAGGCAACGCATATTTTTTTGAATCATTCTTACAAGCCACAATTGTTAGTACTATTAAAACTAGAAACAAATTTTTCATGATGAGTTATTTTGTATAAAAATAGAAAAGCTAAACGAATATTTAGATAAACTTCTAAAGAAATAAACTTTGTGTACCTTTGCATGCTTTTAAATAACTAAAAAGTATTTTGGAAACGTTTTAGAAAACAGTTTCGGAATGCAATACATATATACAGAATGCGATTACACAGAAACTTATGTTTTGCCGTTATAGATGGTTTAACACTAATATTTAATGAAGGGAAATATGCTGATAAAGTCATACAGCAATTATTAAAACGCGATAAACGTTGGGGAAGTCGCGATCGTGGTTTTGTAGCAGAAACAACCTACGACATTGTAAGGTGGAAACGCTTATATTCTGAAATCGCAGAGGTAAAAGAACCGTATAGCCGTGAAGATTTATGGCGTGTTTTTGCCGTATGGGCAACTTTAAGAGGTATTAAATTACCCGATTGGAAATATTTTGAAAACACACCTTCACGTAAAATTAAAGGCCGTTTTGATGAATTGTCTAAAATTAGAAAATTTAAAGAATCTATTCCAGATTGGATGGATGAGTTAGGTGTTAAAGAATTAGGCGAAGCGGCTTGGACTAAAGAAATTGCTGCTTTAAATGAGCAAGCAGATGTTGTTTTGCGTGTTAATACACTTAAAACAACCAAGGAAAAACTACAAGCTGAATTATTCGATTTAGAAATTGACACAGAATTTATCAAAGACTACCCAAACGCTTTAAGATTAAAAGAACGTGCCAATGTGTTTACATCCGATGCCTTTAAAAACGGACATTTTGAGGTGCAAGATGCATCATCTCAACTAGTTGCGGAATTTTTAAATGTGGAGCCTGGAATGCGCGTGGTAGACACCTGCGCTGGCGCCGGAGGAAAAACATTGCATATAGCATCCTTAATGGAAAATAAAGGGCAAATTATTGCATTAGATATTTATGCCAATAAACTAAATGAACTAAAACGTCGTGCCAAACGAAATGGCGCTCACAATATTGAACCAAGACATATTGATTCCACGAAAGTCATTAAAAAACTATATGATAAAGCCGATCGTGTTTTAATTGATGCACCCTGTTCTGGTTTAGGCGTTTTACGAAGAAACCCCGATGCGAAATGGAAATTAGAACCCGCATTTTTAGATAAAATAAAAATTACTCAACAAGAAATTCTTCAACAGTACTCCCGAATTGTAAAGCCTGGAGGACAAATGGTTTATGCCACCTGCTCCATTTTACCTTCTGAAAATCAGAATCAAGTTAAAACATTTTTAGCTTCCGAAGCTGGAAAAGATTTTACATTTGTAAAAGAGAATAAAGTATTAGCTTCGAAAACTGGTTTCGATGGATTTTATATGGCCTTACTTCAAAAAAAATAAAAAATTAATAGCATGAAAAAACTTTACACCCTACTCGTTTTATTAATAAGCACCGTTGCTTTTGCACAGATTCCAACTAATTATTACAATTCAGCGACTGGCACAGGATACACGCTTAAAACCCAATTAAAACGCATAATTAACACAGCAGATGACGGTTTAACACCAGAGTATTACCATAATGACCAAGGCTACAATGCTATGGATGGTTTTATTTCTACCTATGAATTAGATAATTATTATGAAGTGGGAAGTAATACTATTTTAGACCCATATTCTGAAAACCCTAATGGCCCAGACCCATACACATTTACCCCAGGAACTGACGAATGTGGCAGTTATAATAGTGAAGGTGACTGTTACAATAAAGAGCACGTAATTCCGCAATCTGTTTTTAATGAGCAAACGCCAATGCGCAGTGATGCACATGAGTTACTACCAACTGATGGCCGTGTTAATGGATTTAGAGGTAGTTTTCCGTTTGGAAGAGTGGATGATTCCAACTTAACAAACCAAAATGGTATTACAAATCCAACACAAAACGGCTCCAAATTAGGTGGAAATTTAAATAGTGGCTATTCTGCGGGATATTCAGGAACTGTTTTTGAACCAATTGATGAATTTAAAGGCGATATTGCTCGTATTCATTTCTATTTTGCAACCCGTTATGAAGATCAAGTTGCGGGTTGGGGAGGTTACGCCATGTTCAATGGGACATCGGATGTGGTTTTTGAAGAAACCTTCTTAAATATATTATTGCAATGGCACGCTATGGATCCGGTTTCCCAAAAAGAAATTGATAGAAATAATAATATTTTCTATAACCACCAATCTAATAGAAACCCGTTTGTAGATCATCCTGAATATGTAAATGCTATCTGGAACCCAACGCCAGATACAGAAGCACCTTCCATGCCTACTAACTTAATTGCATCTAATCCAACCGATAATACTATTGATTTAAACTGGACCGCTGCAACTGATAATGTTGCCGTTACTTCTTACGATATTTATGTTGAAGGCATTAATTCTTTTAATACATCGGGCACCAATTTTACAGTTCCTGGTTTAACACCAGACACCAACTATTGCTTTACAATTAAAGCCAAAGATGCAGCAGGAAATGAATCAGGTTTTAGTAACCAAGCTTGCGAAACTACAACAGACAATGGTGTGGGTGTTAATTGCATGGCGGAAACGTTTGAGAGTATTCCTGCAAACGCTGGTAGTTACGTTACCAGAACCTGGACAGGTGACAATGGTGGCGACTGGACGGCAACAAAAGCCAGAACAGATCAAACTATTACCAATAGAGCTATAACTATTAGAGACGGAAGCCTCACAGCTCCAACTACAACTGGAGGTATAGGTAGTTTTACCGTAACCACAAAACGTGTATTTGGAGGTACAAGTGGAACGTTCAATTTAAAAGTGAATAATACAATTGTAGGCACTATTCCTTATGGCGATCAAGATGTTGCACAAACTATTACTATTCCAAATATAAATATTGAAGGTTCTGTTTCAATTGTTATTGATGATAATAGTGGCCCTGATAATAGGGTTGCTTTCGATGATTTATCTTGGACATGTTATACGAATTTAAGCACGGACGATTTTACGATTTCGAATATTAATATGTACCCTAACCCTGTAAAAAACAGTTTAAACATTAACTTAAATTACCCGAACCAAACGCAAATAGACATTTACAATGTACTTGGTAAAAAGGTAATCTCTAAAGTTATCTACAAATCGGACATAATTAATACCGAACAGTTAAGTAGTGGTATGTACATTGTGCGGATTAAACAAAATGAAACTACAATAAGCAAAAAGCTCATTAAAAAATAATTTCAAAAAGCGACTTTAACAAGTCGCTTTTTTTATGGTTAATAACAGCGTGGATAACTCGGCATTTTCAATAATAGAAATAGTAATTATTACGTTGAAAAAAAGTAAATTTGCATTTTAAACAACCTGCCAGACGAATAGAAAGGCAACTATAACTCATACATAATGATTCATTTCTTCGGAAACCAAAACAGCAAAATATTTGCTGTTCAAGCAACAAAAGAATTATCAACCGAAACCATATCTAAATTAGTGTGGTTATTTGGCAACCAACCAAAAATAGAACAAGCATCTCTAGATGCTTTTTTTGTTGGACCTCGCGCTGCCATGATTACACCTTGGAGTACCAATGCTGTGGAAATCACGCAAAACATGGGTATTGAAGGTATTATCCGTATTGAAGAGTTTCAAGCAACTGATGAAGATTTCAAGGATTATGATCCTATGATTTCGGAAAAATACAACGGGTTACATCAAGATTCTTTCTCTATTGATATTAAGCCAGAAGCTATTTTAAATATTGATAATATTTCGGCTTACAACCATCAAGAAGGACTCGCTTTAAATGATGAAGAAATAGCATACCTAGAAGGCGTTTCCAAAAAAATAGGCAGACCATTAACCGATTCAGAAGTTTTTGGTTTTTCGCAAGTAAATTCGGAGCATTGTCGCCATAAAATCTTCAATGGCACTTTTGTAATTGATGGTGAAGAAAAACCAAGCTCACTTTTTAAATTAATAAAAGAAACATCTAAACAACATCCAAACTCCATTGTTTCAGCATATAAAGATAACGTGGCTTTTGTAAAAGGCCCACGAGTAGAACAGTTTGCACCTAAAACGGCTGACAAACCTGATTTTTACCAAATAAAAGAATTTGATTCTGTTATTTCACTTAAGGCAGAAACACACAATTTCCCAACAACGGTTGAGCCTTTTAATGGAGCTGCAACAGGTTCAGGTGGTGAAATTCGCGATCGATTAGCAGGTGGAAAAGGCTCATTACCATTGGCTGGAACAGCTGTTTATATGACAGCCTATTCCCGATTGGAAGAAAAGAGATTTTGGGAAGAAAAAATGGAAGCACGTCCTTGGTTGTACCAAACACCAATGGATATTTTAATTAAAGCCTCTAATGGTGCTTCAGATTTTGGAAACAAATTTGGACAACCACTTATTTGTGGTTCTGTGCTAACATTTGAACACGAAGAAAACACAGCATCTAGTAATGCAAAAGCAAGGAAACTGGGCTATGATAAAGTTATCATGCAAGCTGGTGGCATTGGTTATGGCAAAGCAGATCAAGCAATAAAAGACACACCAAAAGAAGGCGACAAAATAGTTATTCTTGGTGGAGAAAACTACCGAATTGGCATGGGTGGCGCAGCCGTTTCATCAGCAGATACGGGAGAGTTTTCTTCAGGAATTGAATTAAATGCTGTTCAGCGTTCCAACCCAGAAATGCAAAAACGTGCTGCAAATGCAGTTCGTGGCATGGTGGAAAGTGATGAGAATTTTATTGTTTCTATTCACGATCATGGTGCTGGTGGTCACTTAAATTGTTTAAGTGAATTGGTTGAAGACACTGGAGGTAAAATTAATTTAGATAAATTACCTGTTGGAGATCCTACCCTTTCGGCTAAAGAAATTATTGGAAACGAGTCTCAAGAACGAATGGGATTAGTGATATCTGACAAACATATTGAAACCTTACAAAAAATTGCAGAACGTGAGCGTTCGCCAATGTACACGGTTGGCGATGTTACTGGTGATGACCGTTTTACGTTTGAATCTAAAACCACTGGCGAAAAACCTATGGATTTAGCCTTGGCAGATATGTTTGGAAGCTCTCCTAAAACCATCATGACAGATAATACGGTTGTCAGAAAATATAAGAATCCAAGATATAAATCGAAAAACGTACTCATCTATTTAGATCAAGTTTTACAGTTAGAAGCTGTGGCTTGTAAAGATTGGTTAACTAATAAAGTAGATCGTTGTGTTGGAGGAAAAGTAGCCAAGCAACAATGTGCTGGCCCCTTACAATTGCCCTTGAATAACTGTGGCGTTATGGCTTTGGATTATAAAGGAAAAGAAGGCATTGCAACATCTGTTGGTCATGCACCTATTTCAGGATTAATTTCACCAAAAGCTGGCAGTAGAAATGCCATTACAGAATCGCTTACCAATATTATTTGGGCGCCTTTAAAAGATGGATTAGAAAGTGTTTCATTGTCTGCCAACTGGATGTGGCCTTGTAAAAATGAAGGTGAAGATGCACGGCTATATGAAGCTGTTGAAGCGGTTTCAGAATTTGCCATCGATTTAGGAATTAATGTTCCCACTGGAAAAGATTCACTTTCCATGAAGCAAAAATATCCAAATGAAGACGTTATTTCCCCTGGAACGGTTATTATTTCAGCTGCTGGAAATTGTAATGATATTACCAAAGTTGTAGAGCCTGTTTTTCAAAAAAATGCGGGAAACATCTATTATATCAACATTTCTCAAGATGATTTTAAATTAGGTGGAAGTTCATTCAACCAAACCTTAAATGCCATTGGAAATGAAACACCAGATGTAACAAATCCAGAATTTGTAAAAACCGTTTTTAATACTATTCAGGATTTAATTAAAGCTGACAAAATTGTTGCAGGACATGATGTAGCTTCAGGTGGTTTAATTACAACACTTTTAGAAATGTGTTTTGCAGATGTGAATTTAGGAGCCGAATTAAATCTAACGGACTTGGCTGAAACAGATTCTATCAAGCTCTTTTTCTCTGAAAATGCAGGAATTGTTTTTCAAGCAGCTGATGATTCAATTGAACAGATATTAACAGATGCAAATATTGAATTCTTCAATATAGGAACCATTCAAGAAAGTGATGTGTTAAGCATTATTAATGATGATGAAGTTTTCACATTAACCATTTCAAGACTACGTGATGTTTGGTATAAAACATCTTTCCTATTGGATCAAAAACAAACGGCAAACGGTTTGGCACAAGACAGATTTGATAATTATAAAAACCAACCATTAGAATATATATTCCCTAAACATTTTATTGGGAAACTTCCTGCCATTCAGAACGCTAGTGAAGAATCTCGCCCAAAAGCCGCTATTCTACGAGAAAAAGGTTCAAACTCTGAACGCGAAATGGCTAACGCCATGTATTTAGCTGGATTTGATGTGAAGGATGTTCATATGACCGATTTAATTTCTGGTCGTGAAACACTTGAAGATATTCAATTTATTGGAGCTGTTGGTGGTTTTTCAAATTCAGATGTATTAGGTTCTGCTAAAGGTTGGGCAGGTGCTTTTAAATACAATGAAAAAGCCAACACAGCTTTAAAGAATTTCTTTAAACGTGAAGACACACTTTCTGTTGGTATTTGCAATGGCGCACAACTTTGGATGGAACTGGAATTGGTTAATCCAGACCATGATACACATGGAAAATTAACGTATAATAATTCCAAAAAACACGAAAGTTCATTTACTTCTGTGGAAATCCAAAAGAACAATTCTGTTATGTTATCCAGTTTAGAAGGCTGCAAATTAGGCGTTTGGATATCTCATGGCGAAGGTAAATTTAGTCTACCTAACAAGGAGAAAGATTATAACATTGTTGCTAAATATGGCTACGAAGGTTATCCTGCAAATCCTAATGGTTCAGATTTTAATACGGCTATGATGTGTGATAAAACAGGAAGACATTTAGTAACCATGCCGCATATTGAGCGCTCAACATTCCAATGGAACTGGGCAAATTATCCAGAAGGCCGAAAAGATGAAGTGTCTCCTTGGCTAGAAGCATTTGAAAATGCTAAAAAATGGATTATGAATAAATAATTTAAAAGTATAATTAATTACTAATCAAGGAGCTTGGATATTTCAAGCTCCTTTTTTTCTGTAGTCATTTTAATATCAGTTTTTTTTCATAATTTGCAAGTCTTCAAACTTCATATAAACATGACTCAAATTACCAGGATTTTTGATTTTCCACAACATCAGTTGGAAACATACAATTTAGATAAGGCATTAACTTCCAAAAAAAATGGTAAATGGGAATCTATTTCCTCACAAGAATATGTGGATCAGTCAAATGCTATTAGTCGTGGGTTACTGCGTTTAGGCGTACAACCTAATGATAAAATTGCTATAATTTCAACCACAAACAGAACGGAATGGAATGTAATGGATATAGGTATTTTACAAATTGGCGCTCAAAATGTGCCTATTTATCCAACGATTTCCAAGGAAGATTATGAATATATTTTAAATCATTCTGGCGCCACTTATTGCTTTGTTTCGGATGGGGATATTTTAGAAAAATTAAATGACATTAAGGGTCAAACAAAATTAAAGGCGGTTTACACATTTGATGATGTGGTGAATGAAAATAGCTGGAATGACATTTTAGAATTAGGTAAGGACACCAGCAATCAATCTGAAGTTGATGCCCGTAAATTGGCTGTAAAAAGTGAAGATTTAGCAACTCTAATATACACATCGGGAACTACAGGAAGACCAAAAGGCGTTATGTTATCTCATAAAAATTTAGTCTCCAATGTATTGAATAGTGAAAAACGAGTACCGTTTGATTATGGTCATTCTAAATCATTGAGCTTCCTTCCTGTTTGTCACGTTTTTGAACGGATGATTTTGTACCTATACCAATATTGTGGTGTGGAAATTTATTTTGCCGAATCTATCGAGAAAATGAGTGATAACCTCAAAGAAATTAAACCAAATGTAATGACCGCTGTACCGCGTCTTTATGAAAAGGTTTTTGACAAAATTGTCGCTAAAGGTGGTGAATTATCAGGAATTAAAAAGGCACTTTTCTTTTGGGCTGTAGATTTAGGATTAAAATACGAACCATATGGCGCTAATGGTTGGTGGTATGAAACCCAACTAAAATTAGCTAGAAAATTAATTTTTAGTAAATGGAAAGAAGGATTAGGAGGTCAATTGGATTTAATGGTATCCGGTAGCGCGGCATTGCAACCGCGATTAACACGTGTTTTTGCAGCAGCTGAAATGCCAATCATGGAAGGTTATGGCTTAACAGAAACCTCTCCCGTAATTTCCGTAAACGATATGAGAGACGGCGGTTTTCGCGTCGGAACCGTTGGTCGCGTTATTGATCAGGTCCATGTGAAAATTGCAGACGACGGTGAAATTTTAGTTAAAGGACCAAATGTGATGATGGGCTATTTTAAAGATCCTGAAAAAACAAAAGAAGTCATGACAGATGACTATTTCCACACGGGCGATATTGGCGAAATTGATCCAGATGGTTTCCTAAAAATTACAGATAGAAAAAAAGAAATGTTTAAAACGTCTGGTGGTAAATATGTAGCTCCAGCACTATTAGAAAATAAATTTAAACAATCACGGTTTATTGAGCAAATCATGGTTATTGGTGAAGGTGAAAAAATGCCAGCTGCTTTAATTCAAATCAATTATGAATTTGTTGAGGAATGGGCAAAACGACATAATCATCCGTTAAAATCTAAAGACGATATTCCTTCAAATCAAATTTTACGCGATCGTATTCAAGAAGAAATAGATGAAGCCAACCAAAAGTTTGGCCATTGGGAACAAATTAAAAAGTTTGAAATAACACCCGATGCATGGACCATAGAAGGCGGACACTTAACGCCTACCATGAAAATGAAACGAAAGGTTATTAAAGAAATCTATAAAGACCTCATCGAAAAAATATACCGTCCTTAAATAACAAACTCCTAATTCTTTAGGAGTTTTTTTTGTCCAATAGCAATGTTAAAATTTTCCAATTTGTTATGCGTGCATAATAAATTTTTACTATATTTGGTTTCCAATAAGTAAATATGAAGGATAAAACCATCGATTATATATTTAGAACCACATGGTTAGCTATTAATAAAATGTATAACGAAGAGGCAGCAAAATTTGAGACAAGTATGTCTACCGGATTTGCATTATTAAGTATAGACCCTGAACACGGCACGGCAAGTACATCATTAGGTCCTAAAATGGGCATGGAAGCTACAAGCCTTTCTAGAACTTTGAAAATCATGCAGGATAAAGGACTTATAGAGAGAAAACCAAACCCTGAAGATGGTCGTGGTGTTATTATTCACTTAACCGAATTTGGTCGTGAAAAACGGGCCTATTCAAGAGAAAAAGTTTTAACGTTTAATGAAGCTATTCGTAAAAATGTTTCAGCAGAAAAACTAGAAAGCTTTTATGAAGTTGCAGACATTATCAATAACATGATATCTAACAAGAAAATTTACAACCAAAAAGAACACAATCCTAAATAATATGAGTAAACGTAGAATAAAAAAAGTAGCAGTTATTGGCTCTGGAATTATGGGAAGCGGCATTGCTTGCCATTTTGCCAATATTGGTGTCGATGTCCTTTTATTAGACATTGTTCCTAGAGAATTAACCGCTAAAGAAGAAGCTAAAAAACTAACTTTAAATGATAAAGAAGTTAGAAACCGCATCGTTAATGATTCATTAACAGCCGCTTTAAAATCTAAACCCTCTCCTATTTATCATCAAAAATTTGCCAGCCGCATTACTACAGGTAATTTGGAAGACGATATTGCAAAGGTAAAAGATGTAGATTGGATTATTGAGGTTGTTGTTGAACGTCTTGATATTAAGAAGCAAGTTTTTGAAAACCTGGAAAAACACAGAACGCCAGGTACTTTAATTACATCTAATACCTCGGGTATTCCTATTCACTTTATGAGTGAAGGTCGTAGTGAAGATTTCCAAAAACACTTTTGTGGAACACACTTTTTCAACCCAGCACGTTACTTAAAATTATTTGAAATTATTCCTGGTCCAAAAACAGATCAAGCGGTATTGGACTTCTTGAATGAGTACGGTGAAAAGTTTTTAGGTAAAACATCCGTTATAGCTAAAGATACACCAGCCTTTATTGGAAATAGAGTGGGAATATTTAGTATCCAAAGTTTATTTCACGCTGTTAAAGATTTAGATTTAACTATTGAAGAAGTAGACAAACTATCTGGACCCGTTATTGGCCGTCCAAAATCGGCAACCTTCCGTACAGTAGATGTTGTTGGATTAGACACTTTAGTACACGTTGCTAACGGAATTAGAGAAAATTGTCTTAAAGATGAACGTTTAGAGTTGTTTGAATTACCAGATTTCATCAATACCATGATGGAAAACAAATGGTTAGGAAGTAAAACAGGTCAAGGGTTTTATAAGAAGGTAAGAAAAGATGATGGATCTTCAGAAATTCTGTCACTGGACTTAAACACATTAGAATATAGAGAAAAAAAACGCGCGAACTTTGCAACCTTGGAATTAACCAAAACCGTTGATAAAGTTATTGATCGTTTTAAAATTCTTGTAAAAGGAAAAGATAAAGCGGGTGAATTTTACCGTAAGAGTTTTGCGGCATTATTCGCTTACGTCTCTAATCGTATTCCTGAAATAGCAGATGATCTATACAAAATTGACGATGCTATGAAAGCAGGCTTCGGTTGGGAACATGGACCTTTCCAAATTTGGGACGCTATTGGTGTTGAAAACGGAATTGAAATGATGAAAGCTGAAGGTTTAGAGCCTAATGCTTGGGTGAATGACATGTTAGCATCAGGAAACAAATCTTTCTACACAGTAAAAGAAGGTGCTACTTACGCTTATGATATTCCGAAGAAAGCGCAGGTGAAAATTCCGGGACAAGATAGTTTTATCATTTTAGATAATATTAGAAAATCCAATGAAGTCTTTAAAAATTCAGGCGTTGTTATTGAAGATTTAGGAGATGGCATCTTAAACTGCGAATTCCAAAGCAAAATGAACACCATTGGTGGCGATGTTTTAGCTGGCCTTAATAAAGCGATAGATTTAGCTGAAAAAGATTTTGACGGATTAGTTATTGGAAATCAAGCCGCTAACTTCTCTGTGGGCGCAAATATAGGAATGATTTTCATGATGGCTGCCGAACAAGAGTATGATGAATTAAATATGGCTATCAAATATTTCCAAGATACCATGATGCGCATGCGCTATTCTTCAATCCCTACAATTTCTGCACCTCACGGTATGGCTTTAGGTGGTGGATGTGAATTATCGCTTCATGCTGATAAAGTAGTTGCAGCAGCAGAAACTTATATGGGACTTGTAGAGTTTGGTGTTGGTGTTATTCCTGGTGGTGGAGGTTCTAAAGAAATGGCTTTAAGAGCTCAAGATCTTTTCGAAAAAGGCGATGTCCAATTAAATATTCTACAAGAGCATTTCTTAACCATTGGTATGGCTAAAGTATCAACTTCTGCTTATGAAGCTTTCGACTTAAACCTGCTACAAAAAGGTAAAGATGTGGTTGTGGTAAATAAGGACCGACAAATTGCCGTTGCTAAACAACATGCCAAATTAATGGCAGATTCAGGTTATACGCAACCGGTAAAACGTACAGACATTAAAGTTCTTGGAAAACAAGCTTTAGGAATGTTTTTAGTAGGAACAGACTCCATGCAAGACAGCAACTATATTAGCGAACACGATATGAAAATAGCTAATAAGTTGGCGTATGTAATGGCAGGTGGAGATTTATCTGAACCAACATTAGTAAACGAACAATATCTATTGGATTTAGAGCGTGAGGCATTTTTATCACTTTGTACGGAACGTAAAACATTAGAACGTATTCAGCACATGTTGAAAACAGGAAAACCATTAAGAAACTAAAAAAATGAAACAAGCATATATAGTAAAAGCATATAGAACAGCCGTTGGGAAAGCTCCAAAAGGTGTGTTCCGTTTTAAAAGAACAGACGAATTAGCTGCAGAAACCATCAAATACATGATGAAAGAACTGCCTAATTTAGATCCAAAACGCATTGACGATGTTATAGTAGGTAATGCTATGCCAGAAGGTTCACAAGGTTTAAACATGGCACGACTAATCTCTTTAATGGGATTAGATATTGTTGATGTTCCTGGTGTTACTGTAAACCGTTTTTGTTCATCTGGAATAGAAACAATAGGAATGGCAACGGCTAAAATTCAAGCTGGAATGGGCGACTGTATTATTGCAGGAGGTGCAGAAAGCATGAGTTCGGTTCCTATGACAGGTTTTAAACCAGAATTAAATTATGACCTTGTTAAATCTGGTCATGAGGATTATTATTGGGGAATGGGAAATACGGCTGAGGCCGTAGCCCAGCAATTCAACGTATCTCGTGAAGATCAAGATGAGTTTGCATATCATTCACATATGAAAGCTTTAAGAGCACAAGCTGAAAATCGCTTTCAAGATCAAATAGTACCTATAGAAGTTGAACAAACCTATGTAGATGCTAATGGTAAAAAGGCCACAAAATCATATACGGTAACCAAAGATGAAGGACCACGTGCAGGGACAAGTAAAGAAGCTTTAGCAAAATTACGAGCGGTATTTGCTGCTGGTGGAAGTGTAACTGCTGGAAACTCATCGCAAATGAGTGATGGTGCTGCCTTTGTTATGGTTATGAGTGAGGATATGGTTAAAGAATTAGGTTTAGAACCCATTGCGCGTTTAGTAAACTATGCTGCTGCTGGTGTTGAACCTCGTATTATGGGTATTGGTCCTGTAAAAGCTATTCCAAAAGCATTAAAACAAGCTGGTTTACAACAGTCAGATTTGGAGCTCATAGAATTGAATGAAGCCTTTGCTTCTCAATCATTAGCGGTAATTAGAGAATTAGACTTAAATCCAGATATCATTAATGTAAATGGAGGCGCCATTGCTTTAGGTCATCCACTAGGTTGTACTGGTGCCAAATTATCAGTTCAGTTATTTGATGAAATGCGCAAACGCAACATGGCCGGTAAATATGGCGCTGTAACCATGTGCGTAGGAACAGGACAAGGTGCTTGTGGAATTTTTGAATTCCTGAAATAAACACGTTATAAAACCCAGTCTAAAAAATTAGACGTAACCAGAAATTAAATCAACAAAATACAGTTTAGAATTTAGTTACTAGCTGTTTAGAATCAACAAAAAAATGGAAGCAAAAAAAGATAAAGACATCCTAAGAGGTGGCCAATTTCTTGTAAAAGAAACGAATTGCGAAGATGTGTTCACACCTGAAGATTTTTCAGAAGAACAAACAATGATGAAAGAATCGGTTAAAGAATTTAATGACCGAGAAATTATTCCTCATAAAAACCGCTTTGAAGCAAAAGATTTTGCCTTAACGGAAGAAGTTATGAAAAAAGCTGGTGATATGGGCTTTTTAAGTGTTGCTGTTCCCGAAGAATACGGTGGAATGGGCATGGGCTTTGTATCTACTGTTTTAACTTGCGACTATATTTCAAGTGGAACCGGATCTTTTAGTACCGCATTTGGCGCACATACTGGAATTGGAACAATGCCAATTACACTTTACGGAACTGAAGAACAAAAACAAAAATACGTACCAAAATTAGCCTCGGGTGAATGGTTTGGCGCATATTGCTTAACAGAACCAGGTGCTGGATCGGATGCCAATTCTGGAAAAACAACCGCTACCCTATCTAATGATGGAAAATCGTATAAAATTAACGGTCAGAAAATGTGGATTTCAAACGCAGGCTTTTGTCACTTAATGATTGTTTTTGCCCGAATAGAGGATGATAAAAATATTACAGGTTTCATTGTAGAATATGACAAAGAAAACCCAAATGGCATTACTCTAGGTGAAGAAGAACATAAATTAGGAATTCGCGCCAGTTCTACACGTCAAGTTTTCTTTAGTGATACAGTTGTATCTGCTGAAAATATGTTAGCAGGTCGTGGTGAAGGTTTCAAAATTGCAATGAATGCTCTTAACGTTGGTCGTATTAAATTAGCTGCGGCATGTTTAGATTCGCAACGTCGTATTTTAACAACAGCCGTTACGTATGCTAATGAACGTAAACAATTTAACACACGTATTTCAGACTTTGGAGCTATTAAAGTGAAATTAGCTGAAATGGCAGCCAGTGCTTATGCTGGTGAATCGGCAACATATAGAGCGTCTAAAAACATTGAAGATCGTATTGCTTTGCGTCAAGCCGCTGGAAATTCGCACCAAGAAGCGGAATTAAAAGGTGTTGAAGAGTATGCTATTGAA
Organism: Bizionia sp.; assembly: GCF_048259285.1. Lineage (NCBI taxonomy): Bacteria > Pseudomonadati > Bacteroidota > Flavobacteriia > Flavobacteriales > Flavobacteriaceae > Bizionia > Bizionia sp. The sequence continues at coordinate 48,511 of NZ_JBLXHU010000008.1, forward strand.
TGTTCTATTTTAAAAGTAGCTGTTTCTGAAGATGTTCAGAATGCTGCTGATGAAGGCATTCAAATTTTTGGTGGTATGGGATTCTCGGAAGAGACACCTATGGAAGCCGCCTGGAGAGATGCACGTATTGCTCGTATTTACGAAGGTACAAACGAAATCAACCGGATGTTAGCTGTTGGTATGCTTGTTAAAAAAGCCATGAAAGGTCATGTTGATTTATTAGGCCCTGCTCAAAAGGTACAGGATGAATTAATGGGAATACCGTCATTTGATACACCAGATTATTCTGAATTATTTTCGGAAGAAAAGGAAATGATTAAGAAACTGAAGAAAACATTCTTAATGGTTGCTGGTGGAGCCGTTCAAAAATTTGGTCCAGATTTAGAAGCACATCAACAATTATTAATTGCTGCTGCTGATATTTTAATCGAAATTTATATGGCAGAATCGGCTATATTAAGAACCGAAAAGAATGCGAAACGCTTTGGTGAAAACGCCCAATCTGCGCAAATTGCTATGGCCAAATTATATTTATATCACGCCGTGGATATCGTAGAAGAAAAAGGAAAAGAAAGTATTATTTCTTTTGCTGAAGGTGATGAACAACGTATGATGCTTATGGGCTTAAAACGTTTTACTAAATATGCAAATTATCCAGATATTGTAGATTTACGTAAAGAAATTGCTGAAAAAGTAAAAGAAGAAGAGAAATATTGTTTTTAAGTATAGATTAAGTTTAGTTAGAAGCGAAAAGCCGTTCCGAAATTCGGAACGGCTTTTCTTTTTATGTATTTTTATTGAAAATTTTTCATAATGAAAACATCCATATACTTTTTAGCCATAGTATTAATCCCATTTACATTATTCAGTCAAGGTTTACTTCAAGAAAAAAACACCTTTACACATCAAGACACGCTTCGTGGTTCCATAACACCAGAACGCGAATGGTGGGATTTAAACTATTATCATTTAGATATTTCTGTAGATCCAGATACCAAATTTATTAAAGGAAAAAACACGGTTAAATACACCGTTTTAAAACCATATGCCGTTATGCAAATCGATTTACAAGAACCTTTATATATAACCAAGGTCACACAAAATGGCAAGGAATTGAAAGCATCGCGTGATGGTAATGCCTATTTTATCGGATTGATTGATAAACAAATTCTTGGCTCCAACAATGCTATTGAAATACACTACGAAGGCCATCCAAAAGAAGCCATTCGTGCACCGTGGGATGGTGGTTTTTCATGGAAAAAAGATACTAACGGCAATCATTTTGTAGCCACATCTTGTCAAGGTCTAGGCGCTAGTATTTGGTGGCCGAACAAAGACCACATGTATGACGAGGTGGATAGCATGGATATTAGTGTCACGGTTCCTAAAGGACTAATGAATGTCTCTAACGGTCGTTTACAGAGTATTGTTCAAAATAAAACAACCACAACATATAATTGGGCTGTAAAAAATCCGATTAATAATTATGGTGTGAATGTAAATATTGGTGATTATGTACATTTTTCCGAAGTATATTCAGGTGAAAATGGGCCTTTGGATATGGATTATTATGTACTCCGTGATAATTTAGAAAAAGCAAAAGCACATTTTAAAGATGCGCCTCGCATGATGGAAGCCTTTGAGCATTGGTTTGGACCATATCCATTTTATGAGGATGGTTTTAAATTAGTGGAAGTTCCGTATTTAGGCATGGAGCACCAAAGTTCTGTAACCTATGGGAATCACTTTAAAATGGGGTATTTAGGTAACGATTTATCGGAATCTGGTTGGGGCTTAAAATTCGATTTTATCATTATTCATGAAGCGGGACACGAATGGTTCGCCAATAATATCACGAATAAAGATATTGCCGATATGTGGATTCACGAGGGGTTTACCTCCTATTCTGAAAATTTATTTGTCGATTATTTTTATGGCAAAGAAGCCTCTGCCGATTACGTGATTGGTACCCGAAAACGCATTCAAAATGATAGACCTTTAATAGGAACTTATAATGTAAATAAAGAAGGCTCTGGTGATATGTATTACAAAGGAGCTAATATGTTGCACACCTTGCGACAATTAATTGCTGATGACGAAAAATGGCGCCATATTTTACGTGGATTAAACAAAACGTTTTACCATCAAACCGTAACAACCCAACAGATTGAGGATTATATTAGTGAAAAATCTGGAATAGATTTAACCGCATTTTTTAATCAATATTTACGTCAGTCACAAATTCCTAATTTGGAATATAGTATTAGCAATGGTAGTTTAAAATACCGCTGGAATCATGTTGTTGCCAATTTTGATATGCCTATCCAAGTAACTTTTAATAATAAAGAACAGTGGCTTTATCCAACTACCGAATGGAAAACAACGCCTATTTCCGATGAAAAATTGATAGTTGATAACGATTTTTACGTGCAAGTTTCTAAATTATAAGTTTTAAATTTTTTTTGAATTTGCCTTAACATAGCTTTAAGAGAAAGAAGCAAACAATAACTTATTTTCGCATGTCCCATAACTACTAAACTTGAAAGAAAAACGTAAAAAATTAGCAAAACAATCACGATGGTATCGTAAAATGCATCGCTTTATTGCTATGCCCTTGGTTGTATTTATGTTTATTCTTGGAGCTACAGGCCTACTCCTTACTTGGAAAGATGAGTTACAACTAAAACCAAAGTCTCAAAAAGCAATAAATCAACAATTGGAATTGATTAGTTTGGATAGTATTCAAGCTATTGCCATCAATTATGTAAACTTACAGAACTTACCATCTGAAATAAACCGAATTGATTACAGACCCTCTAAAGGCATTTCCAAAATACGCTTTGAAACCCATTTCACTGAAATTCAAATTGATTGTTATTCGGGTGCTATTCTTTCAGACAAAACTCGAACGGCTGATATTATTGAAATGATACATGATGGTTCCATTCTGGATTATCTTTTTGGAAATCAGTCCAAACCTATAAAATTATTTTATTCAACCATTAGCTCATTTGGCTTGATGCTATTAGCTTTTACGGGATTTTGGTTGTGGCTAAAACCGAAACAGATTAAAATGAAAAAACGATCAAATTGACCGCTTTTTCATTTTTAATTAACACCTATTTTTATAAATCACTAATGAAACTACCATAGGGATCTTTAAACTGTAGTCCTTCTGTAAAGCGGTATTTGCTCAATAACTTATGTTCCACTAAAGCCCAAAGCACAAATTCTTTCACGAAATAACTTTCTTTTTTGGAAAGTTTTGGTTGGTGTTCACCTATTAAATCATCTAAAGGTGATACGGATTCTAATAATGATTTATACGCCTTATCCCGTAAATCGTCTAGCAATTCAAATTCATCCGTGTTATTAAAAAACCAAGATACAATAGGATCATACGGGCTTTCTTCATTTTGTTTTCGGAGTTTTTCTATCTTCGGAAAAAACTCGGGAAATAAACTTTTAACGGCGTCACCAATTAAATTATAAGCCACTTGGGCTGCGCCTTCCTGTTCGCCTTCGTAAACCAATTCTACTTTTCCTGTAATGGCAGGAATAATTCCAAGAAAATCAGATAATCGTACCGTTGTTTTAGCATCGCCTGCTTTTAGCGCACGTAATTCAGCCGTACTTAATAAATTCTCAAAAGCTGTAATACTCAATCTAGCACTAACACCACTTTTTTCATCAATAAAATCGCTTTCACGGGCTTCAAAAACTATTTGTTCTAATAAATCTTTAGCCAATTCTGGTACATGAATATTTTCTTTTTGGCGTAAATCGGATTTAGCTTCTTGCTGTGTAATCCGTTTAGCCGTTTCAATATCATCTGGATAGTGTGTTAATATTTGAGAACCAATTCTATCTTTCAATGGTGTAATAATGCTACCCCGATTGGTATAATCTTCAGGATTTGCGGTAAAAACGAACTGCATATCTAAAGGTAATCGCAATTTAAATCCACGAATTTGAATATCGCCTTCCTGCAAAATATTAAATAAGGCTACTTGTATTCTAGCTTGTAAATCTGGCAACTCATTAATAACAAAAATACAGCGATTTGCACGTGGAATCATGCCATAATGAATGACACGATCATCAGCATAACTCAACTTTAAATTGGCTGCTTTTATAGGATCTACATCACCAATAATATCGGCTACCGTAACATCAGGTGTCGCTAATTTTTCGGCAAAACGCTCACTTCTATGCATCCAAGAAATTGGGGTGTTATCACCTTTTTCATTAATTAATTCTTTGGCGTATCGGGAAATTGGATTCAAAGGATCATCATTTATTTCAGAACCTTCAACAACGGGAATATATTCATCTAACAAAGTGAGCATTAAACGCGCTAAACGGGTTTTTGCTTGTCCACGGAGTCCTAATAGGTTAATATTGTGTCGTGATAAAATAGCACGTTGTAATTCGGGGATAACTGTATTTTCATACCCATGAATTCCTGTAAAAATAGGCTCCTTACGTTTAATTTTTTCAATTAAATTGTCTCGTAATTCATCTTTTATGGATCGCGATGTATAACCTGATTTTTTTAATGCGCCTAATGTACTTATGTTTTCTATTTTCATATTTCTTTGTTTAGATTAGAGAAAGAAGACATTATTTAAGTTTAATAATGCTTTCTCTTTTCGTTTTTTGTCTTTTAATTATCCCTTAATTCGTTTCTTTCTATTACTTTCATAATCTTCAAAAATCATTTCGCCTAAACCTTTTAAGCCTGTATAAAATGCTTTCCCTTGATTTGCTTTTGTAAATTCTTCAACAAACTGCATTAAATAGGGATCTTGAGCAATCATAAAAGTAGTAATGGGAATATGTAATTTTCTGGCTTGTTGCGCCATAGCATAACATTTATTAGTAATGTGTGGATTTAAACCATTACTATCTTTATAATAAGTGCCATCTGGTAACCTTAAGCAACTGGGTTTGCCGTCTGTAATCATAAATATTTGCTTGTTCGTATTTCGTTTTCGTCTCAACAAATTCATAGCCAATTGTAATCCTGCCACTGTATTGGTATGATAAGGTCCCACAGTTAAATACGGTAAATCCTTAATTTTAATTGGCCACGCATCGTTTCCAAAAACCAAAATATCAAGTGTATCTTTTGGATAGCGTGTGGTAATTAATTCTGCCAATGCCATGGCCACTTTTTTGGCTGGTGTAATCCGATCCTCACCATATAAAATCATACTATGGCTAATATCAATCATTAAAATGGTGCTCATTTGCGATTTATGCGTGGTTTCTTCAACCACTAAATCATCTTCGGTTAAATTAAAATTTCCTATCCCATTATTAATTTGGGCATTCCGAAGACTTTCCGTAATATTCACTTTATCCACGCCATCACCAAACTGGTAATTTCTAAAATCTCCTGTATGCTCATCTCCTATTCCAAGACCTTTACTTTTATGATTACCGCTTCCACTCTTTTTTAAATTTCCAAAAATTTGGGCTAAAGCAGATTGTCTAATAGCACGTTCCGTTTTTGCGGTAATGGCTGTCCCTTTTTTACCATCCAGACGAATTTCCTCACGAATGTAGCCTTTCGCTTTTAAATCTTCAATAAAGTCTTCAATGGTGTAATCGGGCGTTGTTAACTTGTATTCTTCATCCAATTGTTTTAACCAATCTATTGCTTCATCAAAATCACCCGATGTATGGGTAATCAGCTCTTTAAAAATATCAAAAAGTTTCTCAAACGGACTTTGTGAAGGCGATTCATATTGTGTAAATACGAAGCCTTTTCTGTGTGTATTTTCTTTTTTCATGCATCATAAAATTACGACAATTTTCACTCAAATATTAGGGCCTTAACATCTATTTAAGTTTTCTTGCTTAACTTTAAGGCAAACTAAACCACCACTTATGAAAAAACGATTTCTTCTATTATTCCTATTTATATCAATTTCAGGGTTTACGCAAGATTTCAACCTCGATTTAGTAAAAAACATGAAACCCAGAAATATTGGTCCTGGTGGCATGTCTGGGCGTGTAACTGCTATTGATGTTGTTCATTCCAATCCAAACATAATGTTTGTTGGTACGGCTTCCGGCGGTTTATGGAAATCGACTTCAGGTGGCATAAAGTGGGATCCTATTTTCGATCATGAAGTTACAGCATCTATTGGTGCGGTTGCTATTCAGCAATCAAACCCGAGTGTTATTTGGGTTGGTACTGGTGAAGGGAATCCTAGAAACAGTTTAAATGGTGGGTATGGAATTTACAAATCTTTGGATGGTGGCAAAAACTGGCAAGCTATGGGTTTAGAGAAAACACGACATATTCATCGTGTGGTTATTGACCCAACAAATCCGAATGTGGTTTATGCCGCTGCCATTGGCTCACCTTGGGGTGAACATCCAGAACGCGGAGTTTATAAAACGACGGATGGTGGAAAAACATGGGAAAACATTCTCTTTGCCAATAATAAAACGGGTGCTGCCGATTTAATTATGGATCCAACCAATCCCAACAAATTAATTGCTGCCATGTGGGAACACAAACGCGATCCTTGGTTTTTTAATTCAGGAGGTGAAGGTTCGGGCATGCACATTACCTTTGATGGCGGTGATACGTGGAAAAAAATAACCGAAGATGAAGGATTTCCTTCCGGGAATTTAGGAAGGATAGGTGTTGCCATTGCGCCAAGTAAACCAGGTGTTATTTATGCTTTGGTTGAGGCAAAAAAAAATGCACTTTACAAAAGTGAAGATGGCGGCTTTACATGGCGCAAAATTAATGACAAAAATGATATTGGCGATAGACCATTCTATTATTCTGAAATATATGTGGATCCGCAGAATGAAAATCGCGTGTATTCGGTTTTTACCTATGTAAATGTCAGTCAGGATGGTGGAAAAAGCTTTCAAAGACTCATGCCTACGTATGGTGTAGATAATGGAGTTCATCCAGATCATCACGCTTGGTGGATGCACCCTGAAGATGGTAGTTTTATGATTGATGGTAACGACGGTGGCTTGAATATTACCCATGATGGTGGTGACACTTGGCGTTTTATAGGAAATCTTCCCGTTGCTCAATTTTATCATATAAATGTTGATAATGATTTTCCTTATAACGTATATGGAGGGATGCAAGACAATGGTTCTTGGCGTGGACCAGCTTATGTTTGGCGTGCACAAGGCATTAGAAATAGTTATTGGCAAGAAATTAGTTTTGGTGATGGTTTTGATGTGGTGCCAGACAAAGACGATTCGCGTTACGGTTGGACTATGAGTCAAGAAGGTTCCGTAAGTCGGTATGATTGGGAAACTGGAAGTAATTACACGGTAAAACCCATCCATCCAGATCCGAATGTAAAATTACGTTTCAATTGGAATTCAGCAATTAACATAGATCCCTTTAATAATAGCACCATTTATTTTGGCAGTCAATTTGTCCACAAATCAACTGACAAAGGCGAAACTTGGACTATTATTTCAGACGATTTAACAACCAACGATCCTGAAAAACTCAAACAAAATGAAAGTGGTGGTTTAACCATGGATGCAACTGGAGCTGAAAACCATTGTACTATTTTGGTAATAGAACCCTCACCTATTGAAAGCAACATGCTTTGGGTTAGTACCGATGATGGTCGTGTTCACATTACCCTAAATGGTGGCGAAACCTGGTCTGACGTATCCAAAAACATCAAAGGGTTACCAGCTGGTAGCTGGATTCCACAGATTAAAGCATCGAATAAAAATAAGGGTGAAGCGTTACTGATTGCGAATGATTACAGACGTTTTAACTATGAGCCTTATGCTTATAGAACTACTAATTACGGGAAAACGTGGACGCGTATTGTTAATGCAGACGATGTAGAAAGCTACACACTGTCAATTATTGAAGATTTAGAAGAACCCAATTTACTATTTTTAGGAACAGATGATGGTTTATATATATCTATAGACGCTGGAAACAAATGGACAAAATGGACCGAAGGTTTCCCAACAGTATCGGTTAAGGATTTAGTGATTCAACCAAGAGAACACGATTTAGTAATTGGTACCTTTGGTCGTGCAGCATGGGTTTTGGATGATATTAGACCCTTACGAGCCATGGCAAAAAACAAGCAAATGCTCAACGCAGATTTAGAATTGTTTAGTCCTCCAATTGCCTATCAAGCCACTTACCAACAACCAACCGGAAGTCGTTTTGGAGCAGATGCTACGTATCATGGTGAAAATCGCAGTTATGGTGCTGAACTCTCCTATTTCGTGAAAGTAGATTCAATTAAAGCGAAAGAACAAAAAGAACAAAAACTAAAAGAATCATCTGAAGCAGAAGATCAGACAGAAGTTTCACTTGATGACGAAGATACTTCAGAAGTCGAAGAGAAATCTATGGCCACCAAGGACACCATCACCTTACAGTTTTATGATGGCGACAGACTAATTAGAACCTTAAAACGTAAAACACCTAAAGAAACAGGAGTTCATAAATGGACGTGGTATATGGATGAAGCTGGTGTTCCTCGTGCATCCAGATCCATTAGAAAACAAACAAGCGAATCGGGTGGTGTTTCGGTTAAGCCTGGAACATACCGTGTGGTCATGACTTATGGAACGGAAACGTCTGAAAAAAATATTGAAGTTAAATCAGATCCGCGATTAAATGTTACACAAGCTAATATGGATGCCATTTATAATACATCTAAACGTTTAGAAGTGCTCCAAGAAAAAATGGCAAATGCTGTAAAACAGCTTGTTGAAAGCAAGCAGATTGCCGATAAATATGCATCAGATTTAAAAAAATTAAATAAAGAAAAATACAAGGATGCCATAAAACAGTCTAAAGAGGTTTCTGAACAGGCAGATGAACTTATCAACCTATATTTAGGAAAACCAGATAAGCGTCAAGGTATTACGAATTCAGATGATATTCCCGTAAGTAGTAGATTAGGAACAGCAGGTTGGTATTCTAGATCTCGTAAAAATGGGATAACAACTACTGAAGACACCTTGATAAAACACGCAGAAGACGCCCTTAACGAAGCTATTAATAAAACAAATGCTTTCTATAAAGAATCTTGGAGAACCTATCAATCTGAAATGGAAAAACTACAACTCAACCCTTTTAAACCTGTTAAAATGTTTTAAAGAAATTAATATAATGAAGGTAAGAATGCTAAAAATGCTTTAATCTAAAACGATTGAAGCATTTTTTTAATCCACACGTTTTAAGCCTTCAATATCTGTAATCGTTATATGTTTACCAGATGTGGCAATCAATTTTTCCTTTTTAAACTGTGATAAAATTCGAATGGCAGATTCCGTTGCTGTACCTACAATACTAGCATAATCTTCACGTGATAATATAACATTTAATGCTCCAGACGAATCCACACCAAAAACATGTTGAATATAAATTAATGTTTCCGCCATACGTTGCTTAACGGATTTTTGAGCCATATTAATTAGGTCGTCTTCTGCACTTCGCAAATCTTTTGCTAAATTCTGCAATACATCAAATGAAAAATTTTGATTTTCGTGTAAAGGCGTAATTATTTGATCTTTCGGCACAAAACACAGTTCAATATCATTTAAAGCCACAGCACTTAAATTGGTCCGCTCATCACTAATAATAGAACGTTGCCCTAGAAGTTCCCCTTTTCCGAGTAGTTTTACGGTATGATCTTTACCATTAGCACTTAATTTGGTTAGCTTGCAAACACCACTACGAACACAATAAACGCCATGAAGGGATTCGCCTTCATCAAAAATAATATCACCTTTTTTGTAAAAACGTGTTGTTTTACAAGCTGATACTTTTCGCAATTCTTCAGTAGTCATAGCATTTAAAGAATTTAATTGTTTTGCAATACAGGATTCACATTTACTCATATCAGCCTAAAATAAGTTAACATCAAAAATACACAATACATGACAAAAATCATATTAAATCAAAGCTTATATTTTACCTTTGCAAAAGGTATAAATGGGCAAATTTTATGGAACAACACAAATGTTTCCACTGTGGTGATATATGCGATTCAGAACAAATCACTTACGACGAAAAATTATTTTGTTGTAATGGCTGTAAAACGGTTTATGAAATTTTTTCAGAAAACGACTTAACCTGTTATTACGACTTACAAGCATCACCAGGTTCTGCACCGAAAGAAATTCAGGGCAAATATGACTTTTTATCAAAAGAAAACATTATTGAAAAACTCACGGAATTTAATGATGGACGTATTCAAATTGTCACCTTGTATATTCCGCATATACATTGTAGTTCGTGTATTTGGATATTAGAAAACCTAAACAAACTCAATAATAACATTACAGCTTCTCAAGTTAATTTTGGCAAAAAGAATGTTCGTATAACATATAACACCGAAAATTTTTCTTTAAAAGAGGTGGTTTTGCTATTAAGTGCTATTGGGTACGAACCCTATATTTCCTTAAATGATTTCAAAACGGGTAAGGAAAATATTAATCGTTCGCTAATTTACAAGCTCGGTATTGCGGGGTTTTCTTTTGGAAACGTAATGTTTTTATCATTTCCAGAGTATTTTGAAGTGGGCGAATTTTGGCTAGAGCAATATAAACACGTTTTTAGATGGCTTATGTTTGCGTTTTCATTGCCTGTTGTTTTTTATGCTGGGCGCGATTATTTTACATCAGCTTATAAAGGACTGCGCTCTGGACTTTTAAATATTGATGTTCCCATAGCACTAGGTCTGGCGGTATTATTCATAAGAAGTACCGTTGAAATTATATTAGATATCGGTTCTGGATTTTTTGACAGTTTAACCGGGTTAGTATTTTTCCTGTTGCTAGGTCGATTTTTTCAACAAAAAACTTATTCATTTCTTTCTTTTGAAAGAGATTACAAATCCTACTTCCCTATTGCAATTACAAAAATTTTGGATGGTATAGAAACACCAATTCAAGTTTATGATATTGAGAAAGGAGATCGCCTTCTTATTAGAAATCAAGAATTAATTCCGGTTGATGGCATTTTAATAAATGGCAAAGCAAAAATTGATTATAGTTTTGTTACTGGAGAATCTGATGCCATAACTAAAAATTCTGGCGATAAACTTTTCGCTGGAGGGAAACAAACCACTGGTGTTATTGAAATGGAAGCTTTAAAATCTGTGGAGCAAAGTTATTTAACACAGTTATGGAGTAATGATGTTTTTAATAAAAATAAACAAGACAGCTTTACAAACTTAACTAATACTATTAGTAAGCGTTTTACAATTGCAGTTTTAAGTATTGCATTTATTGCAACCACCTATTGGTTACTTGTAGATTCCTCCAAAGCCATGAATGTCTTTACAGCTGTTTTAATTATTGCTTGTCCATGTGCTATTGCACTTTCCGCGCCTTTTACGTTAGGAAATTTATTACGGATTTTTGGCAAGTTGAAATTCTACCTCAAAAACGCATCTGTTATTGAACAATTAGCAGCTATAAATACCATTATTTTCGATAAAACAGGAACTATTACTTCCAATAAGCAAAGTTCCGCCACCTATGATGGTGATGCATTATCCACGTCAGAGGAAATCCTTTTAAAGAATACCTTGCGAGGTTCAAACCATCCGTTGAGCCGTACACTTTATGATATTTTAGATGAGCATGATATCATAACATTAAACCATTTTGAAGAACATTTAGGTCAAGGTATTGAAAGTACACATCAAAATGATACGATGAAAATTGGTTCCGCCAGTTTTGTTGGCTTCAAACAAGATAAATCCATACTGAATACCACAGTTCATATTAACAGTAACAACCAATACAAAGGAAAATACACCTTTTATAATAGTTATAGAAAAGGATTATCCAAATTGTTTAATAGCTTAAAACATGAGTATGATTTAGTTATCCTTTCGGGGGATAATGCCGGTGAATTGGAAAACTTAAAAAAATTATTACCCACTAAAACTAAATTGATATTTAATCAGAAACCAGACGATAAATTGGATTATATTAAATACCATCAGTCTGAAGGCGCTAAAGTGCTCATGATTGGCGACGGGTTAAATGATGCTGGTGCATTGGCACAAAGCGAAGTTGGCATAGCTATTTCAGAGAATGTGAATGTCTTTTCGCCTGCTTGTGACGCCATTTTAGACGCATCCAAATTCAATCAATTATACCAATATATAAAAGCATCCAAACAAGCTATAAAAATTATTAAGTGGAGTTTTGCCCTCTCATTTGTATATAATATAATAGGGTTGTATTTTGCGGTTACTGGACAATTAGAGCCTGTTATTGCCGCTATTTTAATGCCATTAAGTTCTATAAGTATTGTGGTTTTTACTACGGTTGCAACCAATGTTATTGGTAGGAAATTAGAATGATTAAAAATAAACAAATATGATTTTTATCATATTTTTGAGTATATTAAGACAGTATTTTTGAACCATAACTTCTATCAGGTATGAGTGTTATATACATATTACTGAGTATCAGTATCGTAGTGGCCATTGGCTTTTTTATTGCTTTTGTTTTGGCAGTAAGAAGCGGTCAATTTGATGATGATTATACACCATCTGTCAGAATGCTATTTGAAGATGAACTCGTAAAAGAAAACCAAAAACAAACTATTAAAACCAAAAAGACTAATTAAAAATTATGGAAGTACAACAATTCTATTACGACAACAAGGTCGTTAAAAATTTCCTCTATGCCACCATGTTTTGGGGAGTTGTAGGTATGCTTGTAGGCTTACTTTTAGCATTTATGTTTTTATTTCCCAACTTAACCGATGGAATTTCGTGGTTAAGTTTTGGTAGATTAAGACCGTTACACACCAATGCAGTAATTTTCGCTTTTGTTGGTAATGCCATTTTTGCTGGTATTTACTACTCAACACAACGACTTTTAAAAGCGAGAATGTATAGCGATGTTTTAAGTAAAATTAACTTTTGGGGTTGGCAACTTATTATTGTTGGTGCGGCCATAACATTACCATTAGGCTTTTCAACATCTAAAGAATATGCCGAGCTTGAATGGCCCTTTGATATTGCCATTGCTGTAGTTTGGGTTGTGTTTGGTGCCAATTTAATTGGAACTATGATTAAGCGTAGACAACGACATTTATATGTTGCTATTTGGTTTTATATAGCGACGTTTGTAACAGTTGCCGTACTTCATATTTTTAACAGTTTAGAAGTGCCTGTTAGTGCTTTTAAAAGTTACTCTGTATACGCAGGTGTTCAGGATGCATTGGTGCAATGGTGGTATGGACATAATGCTGTAGCATTTTTCTTGACAACACCATTTTTAGGTTTAATGTATTATTTTGTTCCTAAAGCGGCTAACAGACCTGTATACTCTTATCGTTTGTCCATTATTCACTTCTGGTCATTAATTTTTATATATATCTGGGCTGGACCCCACCACTTATTATACACAGCACTTCCAGAATGGGCACAAAATTTAGGTGTGGCGTTTTCTGTTATGTTATTAATGCCATCTTGGGGTGGAATGATTAACGGACTATTAACGCTTCGTGGTGCTTGGGACAAAGTACGTACAGATCCTGTTTTAAAATTTATGGTAGTGGCTATTACGGGTTACGGTATGGCAACTTTTGAAGGCCCCATGCTGTCTTTAAAAAATGTAAATGCCATTGGCCATTTTACCGACTGGATTATTGCGCACGTTCACGTAGGCGCATTAGCTTGGAACGGATTCTTGGCTTTCGGTATGATTTATTGGTTAATACCTCGCTTATTTAAAACAAAATTACACTCCATTGGTTTAGCTAATTTCCATTTCTGGATTGGTACTTTAGGTATCATTATGTATGCCTTACCATTATATGTTGCTGGATTTACACAAGCAAGTATGTGGAAGCAATTTAACCCAGATGGGACTTTAGTTTATGGTAACTTTTTAGAAACCGTTACTGAAATAATGCCTATGTATTGGATGCGTGCCATTGGAGGTACACTTTACCTAACAGGTATGTTAGTATTAGTCTATAACGTTATTATTACTGCTAAAAATGGTAGTAAAGTTACAGATGAATTAGCTGAAGCTCCAGCTTTGCAAAATGTTTCTAAAAGCCGTGTGGGTGGCGAAGGATGGCACTCTTGGTTAGAAAGAAAACCAGTTAGATTAACAATTTATGCAACCATTGCTATATTAATTGGTGGTATTGTCCAAATAGTACCGACCATTATGGTTAAATCCAATATACCTACAATTAGTAGCGTGAAACCATATACTCCTTTGGAATTAGAAGGTCGTGATATATACATCCGTGAAGGTTGTGTAGGTTGTCACTCTCAAATGGTAAGACCATTTAGAAGTGAAGTAGAACGCTATGGTGACTACTCCAAAGCTGGAGAGTTTGTTTATGACCACCCATTCCTATGGGGAAGTAAGCGTACTGGTCCAGATTTACATCGAATAGGTGGAAAATATTCAGACAATTGGCATTTTAATCACTTCTATGATCCGCAAAGCACCTCTTCCGGTTCTATTATGCCATCATACAAATGGTTTATTACCAATAAATTAGACAAGTCCATTACAGAAACTAAAATGGAAGCCATGGTTACTTTAGGTGTACCATATACAGAAGAGGACATTGCCAACGCACAACAAAACATGTTGGAGCAAGGAACAAAAATTGAACAGAATTTATATGCTGATCCTGATTTCGCAGCCACGTATGAGGCTGAAAAAGCTGCAGGTGGCGAAGATTTTGTTGAAATGCGTAATCGTGAAATTGTAGCCGTAATTGCATACATGCAACGATTAGGAACAGATATTAATGTAACTGATTTAGAAGAATAATCTAATAAAATAAACGATGTTAAAGTTTGTAAAAAATCACATGGACAGTATGGAGGGAATCGAGATTTACCCGATTATCTCTTTGCTAATATTTTTCATCTTTTTTGTAGTCTTATTTTGGTGGGTTGTAACCGCAAAAAAAGATTACATAGAAACTGTCAGCAATATACCATTAGATAACAACCAAAACCACGAAGAACTATGAGACAATCAATTCCAGCTTGGATAAGGATACCTATTATATTTTTCTTAATTGCTGGACTAGCAGAATTCTTTATAGAATCTGGTAGCCAACCAGCCTTTATTGAACAACCACTAGTTATGCTATTTTTAATATTTGTATTAATATTATTAATAGGGATTGAAGCTATTGTGAGCTCAATGGGTAATATTTTATACCAGAGTTTAGACGAAGCGGCAAAAGCACGATATGATGCTAAAAAAGAAAGTACATCTAAATTTGTTATATGGTTTAAAAAACTATACACCAAATCACTAGATTCCAAACCAATGGAAGAGGAACATGACATTATATTAGATCATAATTATGATGGCATTAGAGAGTTAGATAACAACTTACCGCCTTGGTGGATTTATAGTTTTTATGCTTCTATTGTATTTGCAGCGGTCTATTTAGTGAGATATCATGTTTTTGATGGTGAAAACCAGTACGATGAATTGAATTCTGAATATGCCCAAGCAGCTATTGATATTGAAGAATATAAACGAACCGCAAAAAATTTAGTCGATGCTAATACAGTAGAAGTCTTAACAGGTGCAGCCGATTTAAGCGCTGGACAAGCCCTATATGAAGTTAACTGTGTGGCCTGCCACATGGCTGATGGTGGTGGTGGTATTGGACCAAACCTGACTGATGAACACTGGATTTTAGGCGGCGGTATTAAAAATGTATTTAAAACGGTTGCAGAAGGTGGTCGAGCCGGAAAAGGAATGATTGCATGGAAGCAGAGTTTATCTCCTCTTGAAATGGCACAAGTATCAAGTTATGTGTTAACATTTCAAGGTACAACAGCAGCTAACCCAAAAGAAGCTGAAGGGGATATTTGGGAAGACGATGCAGCAGAATAATACAATTAACAGAAATCATGGAACTAAAATAGTTTGGTGATTTCTGTTATCTACAAAAACAACAACCTAAAATAAACAACAGTGGAAAGCCCAGAAAACGAATCATTTAGAGATACTATTGGCACATTAGATGACCAAGGTAAACGCGCATGGGTTTATCCAAAAAAACCTAGTGGTCGGTATTACGAATGGCGTAAAATAGTAAGTTATGCTTTGTTGGCCTTTCTATTTGCTGCTCCTTTTATAAAAATAAATGGAAATCAGTTTTTATTGTTTAACATTTTAGAACGTCGTTTTAATATTTTTGGATTTCCTTTTTGGCCACAGGATTTCTACCTATTTGTAATATCTATGTTAATAGGTGTTATTTTTATTGCCCTATTTACCGTAGGTTTTGGTCGTATTTTTTGTGGATGGATTTGTCCACAAACCATTTTTATGGAAATGGTTTTCCGTAGAATTGAATATTGGATAGATGGCGATAGAAACAAACAACGCAAATTAGATAAACAGCCTTGGAATGCTGAAAAAATAAAAAAACGCTTACTTAAGTGGTTCATATTTTTAATTATTTCATTTTTAATTGCAAACATATTTTTAGCTTATTTAATAGGTAGTGATAAGCTTTTAAGATATATAGCAGATGGACCATCCGAACATTTAGGAACCTTATTTCCATTATTAATTTTTACAGCTGTTTTCTATTTTGTTTTTGCCTGGTTCAGAGAACAAGTTTGTATTATTGCTTGTCCTTACGGTCGCCTGCAAGGTGTGTTGCTAGATAATAAATCCATAGTTGTTGCTTATGACCATAAACGTGGTGAAGCAGAAAATGGTAGAAAGAAATTCCGAAAAAATGAAGATCGTGAAGCATTAGGTTATGGTGATTGTATTGATTGTTTACAATGTGTGCATGTCTGCCCAACGGGTATCGATATTAGAAACGGTACACAGCTAGAGTGCGTTAACTGTACAGCATGTATTGATGAATGCGATCATATTATGGAAAGTATTAACCTTCCTAAAGGTTTAATTCGCTATGCTAGTGAAGATGAAATTGAGAAAAAAGAAAAATTTAAATTAACACCAAGATTAAAAGGTTATATAGCTGTTTTAACAATTCTAGTTGGACTTTTGTCTGGTATGCTATTGCTGCGTAACGAAGTTGAAGCCAATATATTACGACTTCCAGGTCAATTATATGAACATAAAGAAGGCACTATTATTAGTAATGTTTTCACTTATAAGCTAGTAAATAAAACAACGAGAGAAATTGAAAATATTCACTTTAAATTAAGAAAATTTGAAGGCACGATTAAAGTTGTCTCTAATTCGGATACCTTTAATGTTCCACCTCAAGGTTTAGTGCAAGGAACTTTGTTTATTGAAATCGATCAGAAAGATTTAAGTGGCGATAAAAACCGTTTAATGATTGAAGTATATAGCAACGATGACCTTATTGAAACTGAAACGGTGAACTTTCTAGGTCCACGAAGTTATAATTAAACGTGTAGCTTGCAACTAATATTAAAAAAACCGTTTTACGGAGTCTATTATGAAAATAAATTGGGGTACTGGTATGGTGTTAGCATTGATAGGGTTTATTGCCTTTATCATGTTTTTTGTAATTAAAATGAGTGTAGATGATACCTATCAACACGATTTAGTAACCGAAGATTACTACCAACAAGAATTAAAGGTTGAAGGTAATATGGCGCGTGAGCAAAAGGGCAATAAATTAGCCCAAAATGTACGTGTAACACAAAGTGAAGAAGGTATTCTTATAAGCTTCCCAGATTCTTTAAATGCTTCAGAGATATCAGGAAATGTAATTTTATACAGACCATCCAATAAGAAGTTTGATTTTGAGGTACCCATTTCTTTAACGACTCAAAACATGCTTATTCCGGAAGATAAATTATTAGGTGGACGTTGGAATTTAATTATTGAATGGGAATATAACGGAAATGCATATCGCTTCAAGAAAGAAATAAGATACTAACATGTTATGGTCAGCACTTATATTGGGCTTACTAGGTAGTTTTCACTGCGTTGGTATGTGTGGACCTATTGCCTTTATGCTACCCGTAGACCGCAGTAATTCCACTCGGAAAGTTACGCAAATTACTCTATATCATTTTGGGCGTATTCTGGCTTATAGTTTAATTGGACTTGTTTTTGGCCTTATTGGCAAAAGCTTATATATTTTTGGACTCCAACAACAACTCTCTATTATTATAGGAGTTTTAATGATTGTTGCCATTCTTATTCCTTATAAGACATTCAATAAATACAACTTTTCGAAACCGCTACATAAAATCATTTCAAAAATTAAATCTGGTTTGGGAGCTGCCCTTAAAAAGAAAACAGCCGATACGTTTTTAACTATTGGTTTTCTTAACGGTTTTCTTCCTTGTGGTTTAGTTTATATGGCCGTTTTTGGCTCTTTAGCTAGTGCGAATGCCTTTCAAGGCGCACTTTATATGTCCTTATTTGGAATTGGAACTGTTCCATTAATGACCACCGCTATCTATTTAGGAAAATTTTTAAATGCAACCATTAAACAGCGTATTCAAAAAGCCATTCCGATTTTCGTTGTAATTATTGGGTTGTTATTTATTCTTCGTGGTTTAGGGTTGGGCATACCTTACCTCTCGCCTGCTCCAATTGTTGAAAATGTGTCAAGTGAAATAGATTGTCATTAAAAAAGCTTCCAATGTACATTGAAAGCTTTTACTTTGTTTCACCATTATCTAGTATATTCCTTTAAAACACATACGACACATTTGCATAGAAATTTCGACCTTGACGTGGAATATTATTCCAGTCCGCGTAAGTGGAATAATTAGCATCTAATATGTTTTCTACGCCATACTTGAAAATCATTTTATTATTCTTCACATATAAAATATTACCTAAATTAAGGTTTAAAACAGCATAAGCTGATGTATTGTCCTCTCCATAATAACTACTATAACGACTTTGATTACCATTTCCTTCCAACTGTAAGGCTACATTAAACGTTGTAAGATTATAGGCTATTTCCGCTACATATGAAAAAGGCTTAATAAGTGGTAAATTTTCACCATTACTGCCAGAACCATAATTGTAGCCTAAAGTTGCATTTCCCGATAGTTTATCGGTAAAATCATAACTAGCATTTATAAATACATCAAAGATAGACGCATAAGATAACGCATTATAAACGCGTACACCGTCTGCACCAATAGTCATAGCACTTAAGTTTGGATCTATTTCACCAATAATGTAATCCATAATGTAGAAATAAGATGCCTCGACACCTACTTGAAAGCGTTTTTTATAATAGTTTGCTTTGGCATTAACTTCCATAGCCTTTTCATTATTTAATGTTGGATTTCCTATATAATCATAATTGTCAAAGCTGTTAAAGAGGAAAAAACCATAACCTTCGCTAACCGAAGGTGCGCGTTCACCATAACCAAGACCAAAACTAGCATCGTAGGTTTTAGTTTTTAGCTTATAATCAGCAGAAATACTCATTAAAAACCGATTTTTACTATCCGTTAAATCTGGATAGAAAATTTGTAAACTTTCTAATCCTACTTGCTCTGCAATGGTATTATTATGAAAACTAAATCTAGCGGAAGCTGTCAATGTTGATTTATCACTTAATGTAATAGCATCTTTGGCAAAAACTCCTGAATATAACGTTCTAATATCGGGCCACGTGTACATAAACATAGCTGGTTGATTGGGGTCATTTGGATACATGGTCATTTCGGCAACAGAACGATTATAAAACCCGTTTAAATTGATTAATAAATCGTGTTTATTTTCTTTAAATCCTACTTTACTGTAAAACCCATAGGTGTCACTCCAGCCTGGCATATCCATTCTAATTGGAACATCTGGACGTTTGGAATCGTCCATAATATGCGTTATGGTATTATAATATAGTTTAGATTCCCAAGATTTCACCAACGTGGAATCATTTTTATACGTGTGCGTTAAAGAAGTAATTAAAGCTTCGGCTAAAGACACATCCATAGGTAATGCTGGATACCCAACATCTGTTGCTTTATCGTAAATAAGATTAGCATCTATAGTATGCTTTTCATTTAATTTATAACCACTTTGAACCGAAACATTGTATTTTTCAAATTGCGAGTACAAAACTTCTTGATTATTTCCGGCATCATAATTATCAGATTTTCGATAAATACCATCTGCATTAATATAAAATTTATTTCCTGAGTACTCTAAATCTAAACCAGCTGTTCGGTAATTTCCGTTGGTTTCATAGCCTAAATCCGCACTACCTTTAAAACCAAAATCATAATATTTAGATTGCGGTAACTGTAAGTCGATGCCACCACCAATAACATGACCATTTTCTGTTCCTTCTTGCCCAGATCCTATGTTTACTTTTTCTAAATTAGACACATCAACGTAGGATGTTATTGGGTCCATTTTATCTGTACAGGCACCAAAAATTTGCATCCCATCAATAGTAACGTTCAAACGTTCGCTAGTCATGTTGTTCATGGTAGGCTCCCAGGCATAATTTCCACGTTTAATCATGGTAATTTTATTCGATTTCTCTAAATAATCATCCACACTGGACAACGTTTTCTCTTGTCGATAATTACTTAATTTGCGCTGTCCAATCAAAATAACCTCTTGGAGTTGTGTGGTATCCTTTTCTACGGTAGTTTCTACTTCTTGTGCGTACATAAAAGCACTAAACAAGAAACCTATGCCGTATATAATATACTTTTTCATAGCTAAATAGTGTTTTGGGAAACCTATAGATAGCATAGCCAAAAGCAAGCTATCTATAGGTTTTAAATAAGATTTGAATTAAAATTCAAGTTCCAAATAAAGGCTGCTTTGAATGTTGTCCTCCGTTACATTTTCACCTTTAAGAATTTCACCTTGACCATCCATAAGTTTTAGGTTTAACACCCAATACCCTGTCATAGTTAAGGTTAAATTGGCATGATACAGATTGTCAGAAGAATTGTATGTTAAGTTCGTGTTATTTGGTGAACTATGATTACCCATTCCTGGCATTCTTGGATCTAATGATAGACTGTAATTTTGAACCGCTGGGAAAGACATCATGTTTTCCATTTCATAAACACCCAATACCAACTCATTATTTCCAATAATGGGGTTTGTTGGCGCCACCATGGCAACTACATAACGTTTATCATCACTACCAACAAAACTAGACACATTTTGATCTTCATTTTGCATAACTGTAATGTCTGAAGTAGCTGAATAATCCACGTTATCAATGGTGTAGTTTACCGTTAATGACCAACCTGTTCCATCCGTAAAAGCCATTTGATAAATGATATTTCCTTTGTAAACGGTGTTTTTACCTGGTTCTTTAGTCGGGTTAGCATTCGGGCAAGAATGTTGCATAGTTGGCATCTGCATTACAGGCATCCAGCTTATAGATGCATTTTCAACATAGTTATTTGTGGTATTATCTTTAATACGAACGCTAATGGCATTATATCCTGTATAAAAACGGCCAGAAGCATTAAATAATTCAATAGTATGTGTGCTATTTGTAAGTTCTTGAACTTTATTAAGGCCTTCCACTTCATTTACAATTGGCGTATCGAAATTCGTGTCATCTTCAGAACAAGCCGTTGTGAATAAAGCGATGAATAATACAGGTAAGATATATTTTAGTTTCATTTTATATTGTGTTTTGAGTTTAGTTTAGCTAATTAATTACCAGTACAGATAGTATAAATAACTGTTCACGGATAAAAAATATACTAAAAATTAGATTGTAAAAACTATGCCTACACCATAATGCATGGGTAGAAACAGAAAAACTAGTTGTTTTTTAACACTAAAAAATTAACTAAAATCTGGAGGAGGTGTTTCCACGGATAATGACTGATTGTCAAGCCTTGGTGTGTATGAATAAGTAGAAACCGCCACACTTTTTACAGTTTCCAATTGATCTGAAATAACATTAATTTCTGAAACGAAGAAGACATCTAAAGTTTGACGTTTAACCGTATTTTGAGCTGGCGATTTACCATCCGTTCCAGTTTCATTTTTAGCGAGTTCAGTTTTCAGTTGACACTTTCCGTTACAACCTTGCTGATCCTCCTTTTGAATACAAAGGGTTTTAGCAATGAAGTCTTGATTTAAAACAAAATCTGTAACAATAACCAACGAATTAATGTTGTGTGCTAACAAAATTAGCACAAGCACATGAGCGGTTATTATATGTGAAACTGTTTTAATCATATGACAAATTTAAGAATTCATCTATTATAATTACATGATAAAAATCACATTTAACTATAAATTAAAATGTTTAAAATACGCCTGAATCAAGTCTTCTAAATTAGTTAAAGACGTTTTAGCCATAATCAAATTATTACTTTCTCGTAACACGCTAATTTCGTCTAACATAGGTACTAACACCACATGTAACTGATCATGTGACGCACCGGTCATGGTACAATTTTTAATAACATAACTGGTTTGTTTGGAAAGTTTATTACCTAATTCTTTATAATTTTCAGATTTCTCAGCTTTGAATTCATTAATGACAGCCTCCATGTTTTTAACACCTTCATGTGTTTCAGCATTCACAAGCCATTTATCTCCTTTGTTAAAGGTTAACTGTAAGGTATCTGTTATGGATATTTTATGGCCAATTTCATCCGTATTAGTTGATTTGTTTTCGCTTTTGCAACTTGTAAAAAGCACGACGCATGCCAGTAAAATAAAGAGAATAGGTTTCATATTAAAAGTCTTTTTTCTTGGATTTTTGAACAATACGTAAAACAGGTAAAAGCACCCAAACTACGAGCATGGTAAAGGATACTATTAAGCCGAAACTCGTTCCAAAAAATTGTTTAAAAACGGCTCCCGTGTAACCAAGTAAAGCCGAAATATCAAGTTTTAACAAAATGAGTGTTCGTGATAAATCTACCGGATTTAAAACGGTTCCGATTAATGATAATTTATCAAGAGGATAATCTTCAAAAAACAATAAAGACATTAAAAACAAACCATCATAAATAACGGCTAGAAAAAGCCACATTAAGATAGCATATCCAAAACCTTTTATTTTATTTTCGTTGGATAAGGCTATGTTAAATGCCAAAGCAGTAAAAATAAGTGTTAAAAACACACCTGTTATGAGCAAGAGACTAAAATCCCAAATGGCATTGGACATAAACAAACCGTAGAATACAAACGGTATTCCGAGTCCTAAAATTAAACTCATAGACAGCGAAATAGCTACACCCAAATATTGTCCTAAAAATATAGATGAACGTTTTAAAGGTTGTGCTAATAGAAGCTCTGTAAATTCTTTAGAATTATAATAATACATAACACCAAAAATAGTCCCAATAAGTGGCACTAAAATAATGATGACATTCATTAGGGTTATAACTGCTTTTGAAAGGTCATTATTAAGAAATAATAACACGATACCTAATAATAAATAAAAGGCAAAATACACGTAACTCCAACGGCTACGCATAAGGTCGTAAAAACTATATTTTAATATTTTAAACATGATTTGTAGTTAAGATGGATGCAATTGCGTGTTCTAAATCTGGTTGATTGGTTTGTGCTTTTAGCGCCGGAATACTGCCTTTAAAATAAATTTTCCCTTCTAAAAGGAAAACGATTTCATCAGAGATTTCTTCCACAAAACTCATAATATGCGATGTAATTAACACCGTTTTACCTTTGGCTTTCTCCGCTTTAATTAGCTCTTTTAATCGGATTAGAGCTATAGGATCTAAACCAGTTGTTGGCTCATCTAAAATAACCAATGGACTATCAAACATAAAAGTTAATAGAATATTTACTTTCTGTTTGGTTCCTCCAGATAGCTGACCGAGTTTTTTATCAATAAAAGGTTCTAATTTAAACATTTGGATTAGAGCCTCTTCGTTGGTTGAATTACCTCTTAAGTCCTTAATCATTTTAATAAGTTCTTTTACCTTTAGGTTACTTGGAAAATTAGCAATTTGAGGTAAATAATCTATTTGCTTTCTGTAATTAGAATCCTTTTTAATAGATTTTCCATGAATAGAAATAGTTCCTTGATCTGGAATAACCATACCTAATATGGATTTAATGAGTGTGGTTTTCCCAGAACCATTAGGCCCTAATACGGCAAAAATACCACCTTCATTAATATCTAAATCTAGACCAATTAGAACGTTATTTTTGCCAAATTTTTTATGTAAATTTTCAACACTTACCATGTTATTTTTTTAATTTTAGGGTTATTATCCAGTAAGTTATCTGGTGTAAATACAGGTGATACTTTTTCAGAGAAATCAATAATATCAATAAATAAACTACGTAGTAAAATAATAGTCTCTGGCGTCCGGTTTACAATATATGAAAAGAGTTTAACAGGTCTGTATGGTACATCACCGACACCATCTTTATCCAAATCATACCCCGTATAATTACTCCAATAATTACCATCAAATTCATTGTCATGCACTTTGCTATTATAGGCCATATCAAAGGAGTTATATAAAAAGTTATTGCCCTTAAACGTGTTTGAATAGCAAGCGCCAAGAACTTTTATAGCCCAGCCGTTACTTATAAAGTTGTTGTTTTCATAGCGGATGCGGTTGGAACCTTCTGTATTAATACCAATAGTGTTTTGTTCAAATGTATTGTACATAATTTCGGCATCATTTATTTCTTTAAGCAATAAACCATAAGACGCCGTTCCCCAGTTTTCTCTAAAAATATTGTTATACATTTTTATTTTTTTAGAAAACATAACGGCTACGCCTGCCCCATTTTTTTCAAACAGATTATCTTGATAAATATCATCATTCGAAAACATAAAATGCAATCCGTAACGCACGTTATGAGAACTCACATTATTTTTTATGGTGCAATCATCTGAAAATTCTAAATAAATACCATCACGAACACGCTGCACAATATTATTTTCTATATCAATATTGTGGCTATACCATAATTGAATACCATTTCCGGAGTTATATTCTTCTTTTGCATCGCCAATTATTTTGTTGTTACTAATTTTTCCGTTTTTAGATTTTTCAACATAAATACCAAAAAATAATTTTTCTAATACCAGATTTTTGACAACAAAATTTTCAACACGTTTCAAGCGTATAGCTGCATAATCTGACGTATAACTTGTTCCTACGTTCTTTATAAATAAACCGTCCACTGTAACACTATCCGCAGTAATGGTAATAATTTCGCCTTTCATTTCCCCGTCAATAACGGGATAATCCTTGCCAATAATGGTTAGTGGTTTATTAACGAGTACGTCAATTTCTTTGTAGATTCCTTTTTCAATAATAATAGTATCATTTGCTTGTGCAGCATCAATACCGCCTTGTAGGGTTTTGATATCACAGGTTTTGCAAACTCTAATATTTTGAGAGAAGACTGAATTTCCCACTAGTAATATGAGAATAGCAGCTACTATATGGTGCTTTTTTAATGGCATCATAACATGTTTTAGTGTTTAAATATGTTCGAAATTACTCTTATAGGTGCTCCAATAAGGCATCCCATGTATAAATGTCGCCACCTTGTTCTGCCTGCACAGTTGCCGCTTCTTGTTTGGTTTTAAATGCTGTTAAGAAGGCACCCATAGGACTTGGAACGTTTTTACTAATTAAAAACGTAGCCGTAGTTGCATCAATAAGCGTTTCAGGTTCATTAAAGTGGTTGGTTAAATATAGCTTAATTTCTTCGGTATCAAAATCATCCATAAAATTAACCATGCACTCGGAGGCATCAAATTTGTAAACTTTGCCTTTGTGCGTGACAACCTCGGCTCCGTGTACTTTATCTACTATTGTCATTTTACAGAAATGACATGCATCTTGACCGTAGTTTATAGGTTCTGGTTTTACCGTACACGACGTAATAGTAACGCCAAGAAGTAGTATTAAAATTAATTGTTTCATTAGTGTTTAGTGTTTAATGTTTTTTTCAAATTGTTTACTGGGGCGTTTGCTTTAATGTTGCTTTTCTTCCTAACCAAAAAGCAACAAGGGTTAAAGACATGCCTATAAACATTAAGTATCCTCCAATATGAGGCCATGAATCTACATCAAAATTCAGTAATTTTTGATATCCAATTAATGGTGGTTTATAGGACATTGGAGTACCATCTGGGTTTGTAACCTTAATAATGGCATGGGGATCTAAATTACTCCCATAATCAATTAACCAATTATTAAAATCATACATTCCTAATACGCCTAAAATAGACATTAATAAAAACCATCCTAAGAAGAATTTATAGCTTATTTTTTCTAAAAACCCAAGAAATCCTATGACAACACCAAGAATTACCATACCAGTAATAACTTTAGGGAATACTGAAAACTCCCACATCTCTTCAGGTTTCGGTATGGTTTTCATACCAATGTAATGGTTTAACCCATCAATATTTTGAAGATCGAATTCTGTTATACCTTTAATACCATCAATATAAATATCCATGCCTAAAGGTTCAGGATATTGAGGTGCTCCCAGCATAATATTCCAAAGCGGAAATTTAAAAAGTCCCAATAACAATAACGATCCTATTATCATTATAATGCCAGCCTTTTTCATAATATAAAGTTTTTATAATTAACCATTTAGTTAATAGTGATTTAAAAAGAAAGGCGAGAGCGAATCATCTACTCTCGCCTTATTAGGAAAATAAACACTAAAACAAAATTCTCCTATTCTTTAATTTAATTTATTCACCGAGTGACCAAGACAATTCTATATCAGAATCAGCTGGTGACACACGAATATATCCTTGCATTTCTTGGTGTAATGCTGAACAGAAATCCGTACAGTAAAACGGCCATACACCAACTTGCTTAGCTTCCCATGTTAAGGTTCTTGTTTGACCTGGCATAATTAATAATTCGGCATTATTAGCACCAATCATAGCAAAACCATGTGGTACATCAAAATCCTGCTCCAGGTTGGTTATGTGGAAGAATACTTTATCTCCTACTTTAACGCCTTCAATATTATCTGGTGAGAAGTGGCTACGAATCATGGTCATGTAAACATGTACATTTTTACCATCACGAACTACTTTAGCTTCCCCATCACTTAAGGTTTTACGTGGGTGTTCATTTTCAGATAATTTAAAGAACTTTTCAGATTGGTTCTTAATTATTTCTGCTGGCATTGCTGCAGCGTAGTGCGGCTCACCGTGTGTTGGGAAATCATATAAAAGTTCCATTTTATCGCCTGAAATATCATATAATTGGGCAGAGTGCTCCATTTCAGGTCCCGTTGGTAAATAACGATCTTTTGTAATTTTGTTCATAGCGAACATATACTTACCAAATGGTTTTCTAGAGTTTCCTCCAGGAATTGTTAAGTGACCAACAGAGTAATACGTAGGTTTTCTATCCAACACTTCCCAAGTACCTAATTTCCATTTTACAACTTCAGAAGAAATAAAGAAGGTTGTATAAGCATTTCCTTGTCCATCAAATTCTGTATGTAATGGTCCTAAACCTGGCTGCTCAACTGAACCAGCTAAAACATCTTCAAAATTTAAAATTGGAATTCCATAAGCTTCACCATCAAATTTTTCCTTCTCAATCGCATCAAGCATTTTTGTAAATGAATGCACGGTTAAGTTAGCTGATAATTTACCGTTACCTACAATATATTCTCCAGAAGGATCTACGTCACAACCATGCGGTGATTTAGGTGTTGGTAAAAAGTATACCGCACCTGGAACCTCTGCTGGATTTACAACGCGAACTTCTTTTTTCATAGTTGATGTTGCTGTATGCGTAACATCACTATGTAAATTATGCGCATAATTTGCTGGCATCATTGTACCACCGCCATTATTTACATATTCTTCAATTTTTTTCCAGTTAATAGCTGCAATAAAATCTTTATCGTTTTGAGATGCATTCACCTCTAATAAAGTATTTGCTTCCTCTGTATTATAAGTTGTGAAGAAGAACCATCCATGAGATTTCCCACGACCAGGGTGCGATAAGTCATAGTTAAAACCTGGCATCAATATTTGGAATTTAATATCCATATGACCATGTTCTGGATCTACACTAATGAAGGTTAAGGCACCTTTAAAGTTTCCTTTATAATCTTTTATTGACATATCACGCTGTGGTACTGGAACAGAAAAACGCGTTCCTGCAACTACATACTCCGTGTTTTCAGTAATAAAAGACGAACTGTGGTTACCTGCACTATTTGGAACTTCAATAATTTCTTCAGTTTCAAATGTTTTTAAACTAATTCTGGCAATACGTGGCGTATTATTTCCATTAATAAAAATCCAACGGCCATCTAATTCACCATTTGTTTGTGAAATATCTGGGTGATGCGAATCATCCCAAGGAATAAAACCATAAGATGTTTCTAGCATTGGTTTGGTTTCTTCAGAATAACCATAACCGTTAGTTGGAAACTGCGAGAAAACTGGAATTTCCTTAAACATACGTCCAGAAGGTAATCCATAAACTGTTAAGTTTCCACTATAACCTCCCGACATGAAAGCATAATGCGAATCATGCTCACCAGGAGCTACGTACACCTTTTCAGCCGCACTAGAGCCTAATGCCCCTTTGTTTGATGTTTGCGTTGAATTATTGCAACTTGTAAAGGCAAGTGCCGCAACCATCAATCCTATTGATAATTTAAATTTATTTTTCATCATTTATTTAGTTTTAAGTGTTTTCTAATTATTCTGTTGGTGGCAACAATACTTTGTCAATTACATGAACAATACCATTTCCTGCTGGAATGCTTGCTAATATTTTAGCGCCTCCAATCATAGGTTCACCGTCAATAACTTCTACTGTCAAACTTTGATTGTTTGCTTGACCCAGTTTTTTGAACTTGGTTAAAAATTCTTTAGAATAGTTACCTGGGGTTACATGGTACTTCAAAATATTTGCTAAAGCATCCTTGTTTTCAGGTTTCAACAAATCTTCAACAGTTCCTTCTGGCAAAGCTGCAAACGCTTCATTTGTTGGTGCAAAAACCATTAAAGGTCCTGCATTAACAAGTGCATTTTCTAATTGTGCAGCTTGAACCGCAGCAACTAGTGTTGTATGGTCTGGGGAACCTATTGCTATTTGTAATACATTTGGAGTTGACCCATCATCTTCAATAAAAGCCTGACCAGTTCGTTCTGTTGTTTCTGTAGCTGCTGGTTTGTCAGCTTCAACCGAAGTCCCTTCAGCGTTTTCATTCTTACAGCCTAAAAAAAGTGATAAGCAAAAGGCCGAAAGCATTAGTTTTTTAATTGGTTTCATAGTTTTTGGTTATTATAAGGTTCTAAAATATTCTAATACAGCTCTAGCCTCCTCTTCCGTAAGGTTCTGATTAGCCATTGGAGACCCATTAAATTCCATTAATAATTCTTTAGATAATGGATCTTCTTTAACCATTTGTTCAGGATTCAAAATCATGTTCATAACCCATTCTGGCGTTCTGCGCTCCAAAATACCTGTTGGTGCAGGTCCAATAAATTTCTTGTCAACCCTATGGCAAGCGGTACACATTTTTTGGTAAATGTCAGCACCTTTATCAGCCATGGCCTGATCTATATTAGCATCCAAAGTTAGCGAGGTAATTGGCCCAACACCTTTACTAGTTAAGTCAACGCGTTTAGAAGGCGGTACTACCGCTTCTTTTGGTGTTGTAGTTGTTGTTTCTGTTTTAGGAGCTTTTTTGTCATAAGAAAAAGTTTCTTTTTTCTTCTCTTCCTTTCCGCCGCAACCAATTAAGGCGATTGCGAATAATAATGTCATTAGTTTTAGTGATGTTCTCATAGTGTATTTAAAATTTATAGGTCAAAAGTAAGAATAAAGCTGAATGAAAAATATGACAAAAATCATATTTCAAATATATTTAGGATAATATTATCCCTTTTTACCATCAACCTGATTTATAATACCTTAAAATAGGGAAAAACATAAAAAAAGCCAAGCTATTTGCCCGGCTCTTTCTCTTCAATAAAAAAAATTACTATGAAATTACTATGAAAATTAAATTTTAAATGTCATTACTGGCAATGTGGAATGGTTGGCTATATCCTCTGAAATACTGCCTTCAAAAAAATGAGCAATTCCTTTTCTACCGTGCGTAGCAATTGCTACCAGATCAGCACCAATCAGGTTAGCAAAGTTTGAAATGCCATTTTCTACCGTATAATCACTGACATAAGTGACTTTTGATAAACTTTCTAAATCACCTTCTGCTTTTTTAAGGAATGCAACAATTTTGCCTTCCATCTCTGCAGTACTCTTAAAGTTTTCTCCGGGTAAGTTAACGTACACCATATTCATATTTGCACCTAAAATTCTGCACATATCTTTTGCTTTAAGATAAGCAGAAACAGAATCGTCTGAAAAATCCGATGCAAAAACAATAGTTTCAAATTCGGTTAAAATAGGATTATGCTTAATAACCAAAACGGGTATATCTGAATAGCGAACTACCTTTTCAGTATTAGAACCCACAAAGTATTCCTTAATTCCGCTGCTACCTTGAGATCCCATGATAATTAAATCTGCTTGGTGTGCTTTAGCAACCTCGTTTACTTCCCTAAACACTTTAAAGTGCTTTACAATTGGTGTAACTTTTACACCTTCTAAATAAGATTTATCTAAAAATTCGCCAAAACGTTTTTCGGCCAATTTTATTAAAAACAAGGATTCCATTTGGCCATCAGAACCTTTTGTTAAAATAGTTTCAGACATTTCTAGCATGTGCAATGCTAAAATTTCAGCATTATTTTTTTTGGCTAAAATGGCTGCTGTTTCTAATGCGTATTCCGAATATTCTGAAAAATCTATCGGTACAATTATTTTTTTCATGATGTGGTAATTTTATTAAAAACGAAAACAAATTGTTAAAACGTTTTTGGGTTGATTATGATTTAATTGATATCGTTTAATTTTAAATGGTCATTGAAAATAATTGTGATTCAGGTTGTTTTCTCTGAAGCAACAAATCGAAAGCCATACATACATTTCTAACATAAGGCTTTCCTTTTTCTGTGACCGTAATTGAATCCGTATTTATAAGTATTAAACCATCTGTTTCCAATTCTTTTAATTGAACTAAAACCTCTGGTAACTCTTTAAAATAATTTGAATTTAAGCTCCATTTGGTTTCAAAATGGCACATGAGGTTTAAAATATGACGTCTAATTATTAAGTCCTCTGAATTTAAAATATGACCTCTAAACACCGGAATAACATCGGTATCTAAACGCTTGTAATAATCTTCAATTTTCTTTTCATTTTGTGCAAAACCATACCAACTATCGCTAATAGCCGAAACGCCTAAACCTACCATAATTTGAGTCTTACTAGCAGTATAGCCCATAAAATTTCGATGTAGTTTTTTGGTCTCTGTAGCTTGATATAAACTATCCGTTTTTAAGGCGAAATGATCCATACCAATTTCCACATAACCACAAACATCTAATTCTTCCTTTCCTAATTCATACTGCTTACGTTTGCTTTCTGCTGAAGGCAAATCGCTATCCTTAAAACCGCGCTGCCCATTTCCTTTTATCCATGGCACATGCGCATAACTATAAAAAGCAATGCGGTCTGGCATTAATGCTTTGGTTTTACTAATTGTTTCAGCAACATGAGCTTCTGTTTGAAACGGTAACCCAAAAATAATATCATGACTTACTGATGTATAACCTATTTCACGGGCTTCTTCTGTAACACGCTTCACGTTTTCAAACGGTTGAATTCTATGAATAGCTTTCTGCACTGTTTCATTATAGTCTTGAACACCGTAACTTACCCGGCGAAAACCTAAATTATATAATGTTTGTAAATGTGCTTTCGTTGTATTATTTGGATGACCTTCAAAACTGAATTCGTAATTCTCTGCTTTTTTAGCCATGGCAAAAATGCCATTAATGAGTCGTTCTAAATTTTTAGGTGAAAAAAAAGTGGGTGTTCCACCACCTAAATGCAACTCTTTAATTTGAGGTGTGTTTCCTAATAATTCCACATAGAGTCGCCATTCCTTTAACACATAATTTATGTAAGGCGATTCTACTTCATGTCTAGTAGTAATGCGTTTGTTACATCCACAGAAGGTGCATAAACTTTCACAAAACGGTAAATGTATATACAGGCTAATACCTTCACTTTCATTACTTTCATTAAAGGATTTTTTTAAGCTATTTTCCCATTTGCCAATGGAAAAGGTAGCATCATCCCAATATGGAACCGTTGGATAGCTAGTGTATCTCGGACCCGCTACATTATATTTGTTTACTAGTACCTTTGTCATACCTCTCTAAATAATAAGCAAAACTAAAATCTTTTACACGATTAAAATATGATAATTATCATACAATAAAGTCCGTGTATTTCATTTTAAGTAAAAAAATATGTAACTTTCGGATAAACACAAAAACAAATAAATCAGATGAAAAAATTAAGCCTTTTAGCGCTTGTAGTTACTTTAGCGTTTGCTACAAGTTGTAAAAATGATAAAAAAGAAAATACAGAAATGGAAAACACAGAAACCGAAGTGGTTACTGAAACCATGACTGAAGAAGCCGTTGTAACTGCTAAAAAAGTAACGGCTGAGTTAAACGCAAAAAGCGGTAGTAATGTTACTGGAAATGTGGTTTTTAAAGAAGAAAATGGAACGGTTTCCATGACAGCTATTGTAAGTGGATTAGAGCCTGGTATGCATGCTATTCATTTACACGAAACAGCAGATTGTTCATCAGATGATGGAACCTCATCAGGAGGCCATTGGAATCCAACAGGCGAACCTCACGGAAAATGGGGTGATGCAGCAGGCTATCATAAAGGAGATATTGGTAACCTAGAAGCGGATGAAAAAGGAAATGCTACTATTTCAATGAGCACAGACGAATGGTGTATTGGCTGTGGCGATCCAGCCAAAGATATTATTGGAAAAGCAGTAATTGTGCATAAAGGTGTAGATGATTTTACAACACAACCTACTGGAGATGCTGGAGCACGTGTTAGTTGTGCTGGTATTATTGAATAAAACTATACTGAAATAATAATTAAAAGGCTGCCTTGTGCAGCTTTTTTTATTGCTAATTATTTCCTAATTTGGACACTTAATACAAACTATATGCAGTTAGAAACTTTGGTTTCACAATTTCAAGACAAAAACGAAAAAGCATTTGAAACGCTTTACAATATGTATAGCGAAAGTATGCATGGTGTTATTTATAATATTGTTCGTGATAATGACCTTGCAGAAGAAGTCATGCAAGATGTCTTTATTAAGGCTTGGAACAATTCAGCTTCATATTCTTCAAAAAAAGGACGTTTTTTTACTTGGATTCTCAATATCGCTAGAAATGCCGCTATTGATAAAACACGATCTAAAACCTTTAAGAATTCGAAAAAAAACCTTCAAGCCGATTTTTTCGTAGATATATTAGAAGATCAGGATAGCTTAA
This sequence comes from Bizionia sp., assembly GCF_048259285.1. NCBI lineage: Bacteria > Pseudomonadati > Bacteroidota > Flavobacteriia > Flavobacteriales > Flavobacteriaceae > Bizionia > Bizionia sp. The sequence goes on from NZ_JBLXHU010000008.1 coordinate 81,884, forward strand.
ATGACAAAACAAATGCTATCGGTATTAAAAAATTTGTAGACAAATTAGCAAAAAAGTGTATTGAGGTAATCGAGTTATTATACTTTAAAGGCTATACACAAAAAGAAGCTTCTGAAACTTTAGATATGCCCATTGGCACGATTAAAACCAGAAACAGAAATTGCATCAATGAGCTACGAATTATGTTAGACGTAAATTAATGACAAATCAAGAATACATAGAATCTGGAATTTTAGAGCTGTATATAGCTGGTAGTCTTTCTGATGAAGAAAACGAAGCAGTTTATAACCAACTCCTTGAAAATCCAGATTTATTAGACGAGGTTTTAAAAATTGAAGCTGCCGTTATGCAGCTTACTGCAGCTGTTTCTCCTTCAGAGTCCAAACACTTATTTAAGGCTGTTAAAGAAAAATTAGGCTTGGATACGGATGCGGATTCTAAAGTGATTCCGCTACATCAACCTAAAACAAATTACTTGGCATATTCTGGCTGGGCAGCATCTGTGTTGCTAGCTGTAGGTTTAATGTACTTCTTTAATCAAAATAACACATTAAAATCTGATATTCAAGTTGTTGAAACAGAATTACAAAAACAAACTATTGATAATACCTTATTAGAAGAGCGTATAACTAAAACCACCGCAAACTTAACGGAAGCTCAAAAATTATTATCGGTTATACGGGATAAAGATATTCTTTCTGTTCCGCTTGCAGGTCAAGCTGTTTCGCCAGAATCTTATGCTAATGTATATTGGGATAAAGAGGGCAACACGGTTTATTTAGATGTGCAAGGTTTACCTGAACCTCCGGCTGGAAAAGTATACCAAGTATGGTCCTTAACCTTAAATCCACTTGCTCCTACTAGTCTAGGAACTATAGACAACTTTACCAGCAATACCAACAAAATATTTACCATAGAAAATGCCAATCAATCGGAAGCATTTGGAATTACATTAGAGCCTGCTGGCGGTAGTCCAACGCCAACTATGGAACAATTGTATACGCTTGGTGCTGTTACTTCAGAATCTTAATTTTTGCTCATGAGAATTAAGATTCTACTATGCTTAATACTTCCATTTTTTAGTTTTTCGCAAAAAACCTATCACTTTGATTATATGCTGACTTATGAGTTGGCTATTTTTAAAAAAGACACTATTAAGAAACAAGTTATTTATCTAACAAACTCTAAAGATAATAGCTATTTTGTAGAGATTGCGGTTGACGAAAAAAAACAATATAATATTCTTTTTAAAGTGCATGATTCTTTTGCCGCAGATGTTATAACCACTATTGCCGAATTTAACAAAGCAGAATTTATAAATATACCTTGCGAGTATTTAAGGGATTACAGTAATTCAAAAAAAAATGTTGCGGACATGTATGATTATAATATTTTGAATGACACCTTAATGGAAGGCCGAAATCATCAAAATTATCGTTTCAGAAGTACTTATAGTTCAAAAAACGTTTAAGAAAACGTGCTGGTTTCAATGTGTATATTATAGATTCTTTGCTGGGCGAACATGCACCCATTTTAACACACCCTACTGCTTATCACAAATGGAAAACGCATAACATTAATTTGCCTCAAGGCATCTACATAAAAAAGCTTTTTTATAACGAATATGATGTTTTAACTGAAGTGTCGAGTTTAACTTCTAGTTTTAAGATTGATAAAAAAATTGTTATTACTGGCACCTGCCACTTTTAATAGCTATTAGGTCTAGCGTATTTTATATCTAGTAAAATCTATAAAACAAAAAGCGCCTGTATAAAACAGACGCCCACAAACTAACAAAAACACTAAACAAACTGCTCAAAAGAACAAGCAGTTTGCTAGTAATTCTTATCATCAACAAACACTTAAAACTTGTAACTCACAATTCCTTTAATAAAAAACGGTGTACCAGGTGTGAAGGTAATTTCTTCCACAGGATCAATTTCATTTTGTAATCGCGTTTCTGTCGCAAATTGTGTTTCGTTCCATTCCGTATCAAATAGATTTTCAATGGCTACACCAACACTAATATTTTTATTGAAGGCGTAATTCATATTTAAATCGGTTACAAAATAACCTGTAGCAACAATTGAGTTGTCCTCATTAGCTGGCCTATCATCAATATATCGGTAACGAATTCCTGCAGAAAAACCATTTAAATCATTAATGGATAAACCACCTGTTAGTGTAAAATCTGGTGCTAATGGAATATAGTCCGCACCACTTGGTTCATCCACACTTCTGGCATGGGTTAAAGTTGCGTCTGTATCAAAATACAACCAATTTGTAAATTGGTAACGAAGTCCTAAATCTAACCCATAACGTTCTGATTTTCCACTAGGCTCTACAACACCTGCATCTCCTACATATACAAACTCTTGCTCTGAAAACAAATACCACAATGCTGTATTAACCACCATTTTTGGGAATGGTTTCCAAATAGCGCCTAAATCGGCACCGTAAGCTCTTGGTAAAATTTCTTCACCATTTTGCGCAACAACTACGCGCGCATCATTGGAATGGAAGCCTATTCCTGATTTTAAAAATAATTGTAAGTTTTCATTTTGATTATAAAAGAAATTCAATTTTGGACTTACTGTTGTTTTTGTTTCAGATAGTGTTTCATATTCTGCCACCAATGCATCGTTATACATAAATTTAAAATAGTCCAAACGTAAAGCTGGTGCTATAATAAATTTGTTCAGCTTAAATTCAGCATTAACATATCCAAACATATTGGTTTCGTTTACATTTCCTAAGGCTAAATAATTGAGTGTTTCGTTTCGGTTTAAGGTATGAGAAAGCTCTACATCATTAACCATATCATAACGCATACCAAAACCAGATGTAATTTTGGTATCTACTTCACCTACATGTGTGTCCTTTATGAAAGCGGTATTAAACCCGAAAATATCACGACTTTCAAATTGCTTAATCTGATCGCCATTAATAGGGTCTTCTAAAAAGAAGGTGAAATTGGAATACAACTCAAAACCATACTTAGAGTAAAATACATTGGATTTAAATTGTAAGTCGTTATCTAAAATAGATTCATAAGCAACATTCACATTACTTCTTGAGGTGTTTCCACCTTCGGTATCATCAATAGAACCGAATCGTGAAATTAGCCCACTATCTACAGCGCGTTGTGGAATTTGCCCAGAAGCATCCCAACGACTTGTAAAATGTGAAACCGTTAGGGACAATTTATCATTACCTTTTAAATAGGTACTGAATTTTCCAAATAAATTTAAACGATTGAAATTTTGAGGCGAATCATAAGGACCATCAAACTCAATATATTCCAATGCCACATAAGCATTAGAGCGTTTGTTGTTTTTCAATAAATCAAACATACCTAATGTTCTTATTGAGTTAAATTGCCCGAAACTTAAACTAACTTCACTTCCATTAATATTATCTTTCGTGTTAAAATCTACGTATCCCGCAGTTGCAAAATCACCTTTATTAGCATAATATGGTCCTTTACCAAAATTAATATTATTGATGGTTTCCGGAATTACAAAATGTAAATCGCTATACCCTTGACCATGTGCGTGAGACACCATATTTACTGGCATTCCGTCTACAGACAAACTTATATCAGTTCCGTGATCTATATCAAAACCACGTAAAAATATTTGCTCGGCTTTTCCACCTCCGGCATGTTGACCAATAATTAATCCTGGTACTTTACGTAATATTTCTTGTGATGAGTTTACAGGATTGGTTTCCAAATCTACTCTGGCAATACTGTTCATGGCATTTACCTGTTCGGTAATAACTAATTCATTTAAAAGAATTGTTTTACTCTTTAAAACAACTTGAACACCATTTTTTAAATGATCTTGATTGAGAATAACAGACATTTTTTCATAACCTAATAAACCAATGGTTAAAGAATCGCCTTGATTATTATTTTCTATGATAAACGTTCCGTTTGATAATGTGTGCGCGTGACTAGAGGTGTTAATATTATATACATAAGCGTTTTCAATAGGTTGTCCCTCATCATCATGTACAACACCTTTTACCGTTTGAGCATGAGCTATTTGAGTCATGATAAACACGGCAAATAAATATTTAATTACTGTTTTAGTTAGCATAATTGGTTTGGTTTAATAGGTTAGATTCTTGAAATTTCTTGAGATAAAACAGGTCCTAATTCATACGAACTAGACTCCAATTCGGGTTTTAGTTTTTGCGCTTTTTCAGTTAATCCATTTGCCTTATAAATTAGGGCTAAATGATAAATGGCAAGAGGTTCAAAAGTATTACCAATAACGAACTCTTCCATAATACTTAACGCTTTTTTAACATTTCCGTTTTTATAATAACTCCATGCTAATAAATCATAGGACATAGCCGTTGGACGGTTTTGAATTTCTTTCTTTGCCAATTGTAAAGCTGCTTCATGTTGATCTTCAGAGTCCACAAAAAGTTCAATATTATATGCATTATACATATCTCCATAAGAGTCATTTGAAACTAAGGCTAAATACATATCAATATTACCTTCTTTGGCTTGTTTGTTTTTCATGAAATCCGCAATTTCAGCTTTCAATAAATACAAATCTGGCACTTGGTAATTTTGCGTTAAGGTGTTTAAAATACGTGTGGCTTCTTCTGGATTTCTTTCATAGGAATACACAATCCAAGCAATTCCTTTTTTAGCATAAGCATCATTTGGATTAATGGCAAGTGCTTTTAAATAATAATTATAAGAATCCTTTATTTTTCCAGCATGCCCATAAAAGTCGGCCAAATTGGTGTAAGCCCATTCTTTAGAGCTATTAATATTAGCACTTTCTGCCATAGCTGTGGCTTGTTCCATATACTTTATGGCTGAATCCAAATCGCCTTGATGATCGCTCCATTTTGACAAGCGAATTAAATAATCAAAATCACTAAAATCTTTTATACGTTCCAAATACGTTTTTGCTGCAGCTACATTTCCAAGTTCTAATTCTACATCAAAAAGCATTTTATACGTAGCTTCTATGTTTTCACCATTAGTTTTAGCTTTTTCCAGCATTGTTTTTGCTTCACGAAAACGGTGTTGAGAAATATAATTTCGCGATAGTGAACGCAAATAACCTACGTTATTATAATTGGTGTGTTCATTTACTGCTTTTAAATTTTTTTCGGCTAAAATTAAATGTTCAACCCTTCCTGTTATGGTAAATAATCGAGAATGAGACGCTGCAATTTTAGCTACATAAGGATATTGCGATGGTTCTTTTTCTAGCTTTTTTTTCCAAAATAAAAGGTCCTTTTCAGCTTTTTGCAACGCATCATTCTCGACTAATTCTAAATAACTATTGTAATCTGTTTTTTCGGTTATTGCTTTGGGTTGGTTGTCACAACTTGTAACAATAAGCATGCAAACAAATAATCCGATATATTGTTTTAAAGTTTTCATGTGTTGATGTTGTTTGTTTTGTTTGTTTTGTTTGTTTGTTTTGTAATAAAAAAATCAGGGCATGCCCTCACATGCCCTAATATAGAATCTCTACCAAGCGCTAGCTAAATATGGAAATTCATTTAAAAAATCTTTGTCATTTGCATCTACATTATCATTTGATAATCCTGGAAATTCTGGAGCTGTTAAGCCTGTTTCACCACCAAAAATCAATATCAATTCTACTGTAATAACATCATCCGTTAAACTTCGTCCTGTTAAAACGTTCGTTCCATCGTAAAATGTTGTTGGTCCATCTAAGGAAACATTAAGAACGTCTGTTGCTAATAAGCCTGTAAATTCTGCTGATGTTAACCCTAAAGCATTTGTATCTCCCGGATTGGCATAAGCAGGACTTAAACCTTCCAAATTGGTTTGGAACATGCTTTGAAATGCCGCATTTTGTTGTGTTGGGATTGTTTTATTAAACATGTTTTTACTATCCCCGGAAACGAATACAGTATTCACTGCTGGTCTTCCCATTTGATCTTGTTGTGCAAATACCCCAGAGAAATCAGGAGCAGCTGGACCTCCTTGTGCTGGTGTAAAGTCGTCGTCACTTGAACAACTAATTGTTAATGCTGCAATAGCAACAATACTTAATATGTATTTTAAATTTTTCATAATATCTGTGTTTTAAATTTGTTAGTTTATTATTGTTTACGTTTAGATTCTACCCACGTATTTATAGTTCCAGTACTACCAACAAGGTTTTTTGGAACTTCTACCACTATGGACATTACGTTAGATCCAGCAAACGTATCTGATCCTGGATTAGCAAATTCCGTCTCGTTTCCTGCTATAATATCACCATAACGTGCGAAATCCATAAAAAATGGATCATCTCTAGGTCCTGCAAAAAACTTCATTTGATTCGCGTTTTCAATAATGGCAGATTCTCCATATTGCGAAATATCTACACTTCCTTTAGCATTTTCTATAAGGATTGTACTATTAAGTCCTGTTGTAGAAGGCGCCGATGGCCCGAAGAAATACATTTTACCATTTCTTGGAATAGCTTGAATTACTAAATCTTCAATATTGTCTTGATCGGTATCAATATTAAATTCTATTAAAACGTTTTCGTCAAATGCTGCATCACTAGTATTTGCTGGACTTATCAACCCTTGAACGTTGGCGACAAAAACTAAATTGTCTGTGTTTTGCCCCTGAAAGGCGTAAAAATCAGTGATATCACTTGTACCACCTGCTACTGCTGGCGCATCGATATGATCGGCTGCTACCAAAAAGAAACCTGCTACGACTGCAACACCGATTCCTAAATAAATTTTCATGTTTTTCATAATTTTGAGTTTTTGTTAATTATTATTGACTCTCACACATACCTACGCAATAACTTTAAAGTCGGTTTTGTTAAAATTTTGTTAACATGATTTTTTAAGGACTTTTTAGATTAATACTCTATCTTTACACCCTCAAATAAACGAACATGAATCCATCAGCAAATGGCTGGATAAATAAATTATTACTCGTAGAAAATATTAGTACCAATCTTTCTACCCTATCTACAAACACCTTTTATAGAGAGCTTCGTCAAAACGGATTTATTTATGGAAGTAACGTAGGTGTATTTAATGACTATGTCTCTAATTCCGATTTTACAAGTGAAGAGATATGTAAAGTAAATTTAATTACGGCGTTTAATTATATTCATAGCACATCAGGCACTACAAGTAATTTTGTTGATAGTATTCTAGACTTTTACACACTTATAAACGCTTACAAGGCATCCTTCTTTTCCGAACTTTTAGGCGGCAAGAAAAATGTATCTACCCTTGAGAAAATCATTCATAAACGAGTTCAAATTGATGATAACATAATTGAAAGAAGTTTCAATTACTTTATTACCAATGCCTTATTATTTACGGATGTACTAGCCTATAAAACGTTTTTAAAAACAGAACATATATCAGAAGTTTACCTTCAAAATTTAGAAGCGGCAATTGAAACGGTCGTCATTCACACCTTAAATTCTAAAATTCTGAAAAGTGATTATGACGAAAGTTTAATAAATTTATTTGAACAGTCACGGAGATATCATGACTCAAAAAAAATGAGTTATAATGAAGCACTCTCCCATATTTCGGGGGATTTAGAAAAATATTATATTTTAGATATTGCGTGTATGGCAGCCTGGGGCGATACGATAATTGATAAGAAGGAATATGATTTTTTAAATAAATTATCAACCGACTTACAATTAGAAGGCGCTAATATGGATGAAGCCACACGTGCCATTAATGTGTTTTACGAAACACATAAAGATAAAATAGCCTTATTAAGCTCCAAGAATGTTGTAAAAACATTTTACAATAATTCTAGCGAGATGGTAAACAAATTAATTTCTAGAAATAGTAAGCGTTTATTAAAGGAACTTCAGGAAAGTAAGGATTTAATGAAGCTTTTAACGCAATCTACCATAAGAGAATTAAATGAAGACGAACAAAAACGCGTACACAACCAGTTATTAGATATTTTTAAATCTATACCAAGTTTAGCCATATTTTTATTACCTGGTGGAGCCTTGTTATTACCAATTGTAATAAAATTTATACCAAAATTATTGCCTTCAGCTTTTGATGATAACCGGGTGGATGATTAAGAAGCCCAAGTAACTATTTAATTTAAAGACGTTTTTTATTATTCCAACCAATTCTTAAAATCCTTAACTCGCTCACGAGCAACTATTACCTCTTGTTCGTTAAAGTTATTTAGTTTTATTTCTAAACGTGAATTGGTATAACTCACCATATCTTTTATTGCATGGATATTAATAAAGAATTTTCTACTAATTCTAAAAAACTGTTTTGGATTTAATTCGTTATCTAATTGCTCTAAAGTGGTATCCAAAAGATAGCTTCTACCTTGATTGGTATGCAAGTAGGTACCTTTATTTTCACTATAAAAACATTCTATTTCGTCAATTGTAAACAGCTTTAAATGCTGCCCAACTTTTACTGAAAAACGTTTCTTGTATTCTGGTTCCGATGCATTAACCAACAGATTTTTTATAGCATTAAAATCCAAAGCTACCTGTTGCTCTTTAAATTGATGTTCCTTAAACTTCTCTAATGCTTCTGCCAATTCATCGGTATCAATAGGCTTTAACAAATAATCAATACTATTTAATTTAAAAGCTTGCAGCGCGTATTCATCATAGGCTGTTGTGAAAATAATAGCAGATTTAACTTTTACGGCATCAAAAATTTCAAAAGATAAACCGTCACTTAATTGAATATCTAAAAAAATAAGATCGGGATGTGGGTTGTTATCAAACCAATTTATTGATTCTTCAACCGAATGCAGCATAGTTTCAGCTTGGACTCCTAATTTATCTAACATCCGTTGTAATCGTCTTGCTGATGGTTTTTCGTCTTCTATTATTATGACATTCATAGTGTTTTAGCTGGTTTAGATTGGTTTTATTTCTTATTATGGCGTTCCATATATTCCTTAATTTTACGTTCTTCCCAGTTTTTCCCTAAAACCCAATTTGGTAAAAAAACCGATAAACCATGGACTAACAATCCAAATCCCCAAAATGTAAGTGTAAAAAAATTCTTAAATTGAAAGTAACTTTCTCCAGGCTCCAATTCTTGTACATTTATTACCACAATCATTAAATTGATAACAACATATACAAATAAATGCGAATAAAAACCCTTTAATTTTTTTACTTCCGCTTTTGCCCGATCCAAGCGGTCTTGCGCTTCAAAATTAAAATTATTACTCATTAGTTCCATTTTTTTTGATTATTTTCTTTGTTTAAAATCTCTTGTATTTTGCGTTCTTCCCATGTTTTACCATAACCAAACACGGCAAAAGCATGAAACACTATACCCATACCCCAACCTAGCATTGGAAACCAAAACCATTGAAAACCCCAAGATGTTTTATAATTTAAAAAAATTAAAAAGGGAATAACGAGACAGTAAGATATCAGGTTTCCATAAAACCCTTTTATTTCTTCTACCTGCTTTTTAGCTCGATAATAAGCTTCTTCTTTATTTGTAATTTCTTGTGGCTCCATAATTGTTATTTGTTTTGTAAGCATGGGTATTGAGACCTTGAACACCGATGACTCTTGATTAATAAATACTTTTTTAGTTGTTAAAAGCGAATAGCGTTCCGTTATATTACTCAACCCTACTCCACTACTCTTTTTTAATACTTGTTTTGTTTGTAAGTTATTTTCGACTACCAAATTACCTTCGCGTTCATAAATTTTAATATGTAAAGGTTTGCTAGAAGTTACCATATTATGTTTTACGGCATTTTCCAAGAGCAACTGAAGTGCTAATGGCACAACTTTGCTGTCCGGATTGGAAGCCTGATTTGGAATATCAAAAATAATACTGTCCTCAAAGCGCATTTTTAATAGCAGCATATACGTTCTAGCAAATTCTAATTCCGCATCAACAGATACTAAATCTTTGTTTTTTTGTTCTAAAACATAGCGATATATTTTTGATAAAGACGTTGTAAATTGTTGGGCGTTTTCTGGATTTTCTTCAATTAAACTAGATAGTACATTTAAACTATTAAACAGAAAATGCGGATCTAACTGGTTTTTAAGCGCATCAAATTTTGCGGTCTGGGTTTGTGCAACGATTTGAGATTCTTTAACCTTTTTTTCTTGAGATTGCTTATAAAAATAAACCGCATGAAACGTAATTACAATGGTTAAGGTAATCCATAAACCAAAGGTATAACTCCTGTACGATTCATTGGCAATAAAGGTTTCAAAGCTTTTACCCTCTAGTGCCAAGGCTTCAAACATGTGCAAGAGAAATAAGCCAAAAAGCGTAATTATAACTGAACCAACAACACCTATCAGTATTCGTTTTAAACTCTCATCATCTTTCCAGTTACGTTTGCCTAAATATCCAAAAAAATACATGTTAGAAAATCCTAAAATAAAAGCATACAACTGATAAAACATAAGGTTTACAAGCAGATCATTAAAGCTATCAAACTCAAAACCACGAGATAATGCATTGCCAATCAAAAAAACCAAAACACCTATACCAACAGTGAGTAGTATATTTTTCATTAGTCTATTCATGATGTCGTGGGTTATTGTTGTTTAATATTATTTACAGTTAGCCAATACTTGTTCGGCACGTTCTTTCCCCCAACTTGGGTGAAAATCTGAAGCGGGTTTAAAGGTAACAAAAAGTTCTATGGCTCCAGCAATGTCTTCGCAGTACGGCTTGGTATCTTTACCAAAAAATTTGGCGCTACCCATTTCCCATTCTGCTTTATTAAGAACCACTCTTGGGTTTTTTGGATCTAGTTTATACGCTTGCTTATAAAGCTCATTTATTAAGGCGCTGTATTTCATGCCATACGTAGCACCATCAAAGGCCACCCAATTGGTATAAATTTGGGCTTGCATAACTAAAATTTCGGCATTATTTGGATTTATAGCTTTAGCCAAATCTATATAGTTTTGAGCTTTCTCTAATTGAGAAGTCAATACACTAACATCCTTTTCTGTCCAACTTTTTAAAATGTTAATTTGCGCAATATAATAAGCAGGAAGCCATTCATCTGGTTCCGCATCTGCAATGCGCTCAAAAAGTTGTTCAGCCCCATTCATATTATCAGACTGCCACAAAGAAAAAGCCTTTGTCATGCCTTTTTCAAAATTAGTTTGACCTTTAGTTGCTAAGCCTAATAAAAGCGTGCACGTGATTATAAGTGATTTCATAAGATTGTGTTTTTATTTGATAGAGCAAATATGCGCCAGAAATAAGATTTTACAAAAATCAACCTTCTCAACTGTCAGTTTTTGTGGATGAATTGTTATTAAACCCCAAACCAGTTACAAAACCCAATAAAACCAAAAAAACCGTATTAATGGTTCCTTGGATCCCTTTAATACGGCTGTAAAAACGATAACCGACCAATACAATTATTCAATTTTAAAATTTATCGGAATACTATATGGCACTTTTACAGGTTTTCCGCGTTGTTTTCCTGGTTGCATAATTGGCAATAAACCTATTATGCGTTCCGCTTCTTTCTCTAATTGCGGATCTGGACCACGCGATCTAATATTACTTACTCGTCCTTGGGAATCAATAATAAACATGACATACACCTTCCCATGAATTCCTAAATCTAGAGCTGATTCTGGATATTTGAAATGCTTTTGGATATGCTCGGTTATTTTCGCACTAAAACAATTACGCAACGCCACGTTATTTCCAGAACAACCAGGAAAAACAGGCACATCTTCTACAACGGAAAAAGGTACTGAAACCTCTTCTTCAATCTCTTCTACGACTACTTCGTCTACAGTTATTTCGCGCTCTTCAATACGATCTTCCTGACCAGATTCCGAGCTTTCTATTATTGTTTCTTCAATCTCTTCGGTATCTTCTACTATGGTAATAACTTCAGGAATTGCAGCAGATGCAGGAGGTGGTGGCGGAGGCGTTGCTTCAAGATTAGTAATAGGAATATCGTCTTCAATCTCTTCTGCGAATATCAAGAGTTCTTGATTAATGTCTGGTTGGTCGTACGTGCGATACTCCAATCCACGCCAAGTAAAAAACAGCATGATATTAAGACCTACAGCAAAATAGATAGCGCTGTTGCGACCAATTTCTAAATTTGGATTTTTTTTGAGTTCCATAATTTCTAGAGTTTAACTGAAATTAAATTACTCCAAATACCTGTAAAAAACTATGATTTAAATCATGTTTTACACTGTATGCCAAATAGTTAAATAATAATTGTTTACAAATTATTTAATTGATTATCTGTTCCTTTTTCACTAATTGTCCAGAAAAACCCAATAAAGAAAAACTGATCTGCGGCCGGTTTTAATGCACGACTTGCAAAGTTTCCAGTAACATCTGGTGAGTTGGCATATTGATATCCGTTAATATTATTAAAACCCAATGCATTATTAACAGATACATATAGTATTTTTTGTGGTGTTACTAAATACGCCCAATTCAAACTTAAACTGTTATAACTTTTTGTTTTTTGATTTAAAAACCCGTCTAAATTTGGATTGGTATAAGTCCGTCCAGAAGCAAAATTATAGCTTAAACCAATCTGACTTTTCCAGTTTTCAACCCAATATTTGCCTATTATGGAAAGATTATGAGTGTTTGCAAAATTTGGCGTAGCAGGTTCTGGATAATTTAAATAGTCGCGCTCGCTATCTAAAAAACTATAACTTACCCAATAGTCGATATTTTTTAAGCTTTTGTTATCACGCCAAAATAAATCGATCCCTTTAGCATAAGCAAAACCCTGATTATTAAAATCACTATTAAAACCCGCAAATTCCGTGTTATATTTTATTAGGTTCTTATAATCCTTATAAAAAGCCTCAGCCCTAAAAATTTGACCATCACGATTTAATTGATAATTCAATATATAATGCGTTGTTTTTTGAGCTTGCAAATCCTGTTCAAACTTTAAAATACTACTATCCGGATTCTGATAAAAATTACCATAAGCCCAAGATATTTGACTGTTTTTAGATGTTTTATAAGCCAATGACAAACGAGGCGATATTGTAACTTCATTAAACAACCCACTGTATTCTAATCTTAACCCACCTTTTAAAGCGAATTTTTTTGAAAATATAACATCCGCTTCTGTAAAGGCTGCCGAAATATTATTTTTAAATCCATAGGATAATTTAGCCGTTACAGGACTTTTATATTTCTCATTGAAGTCTGTGGAAAAATATTCAGCACCTACATGAAGTTTAAAACGATTGCTAAATCGGCGTTTCAATTTAAATTTAGCATGAACGGCATTTTCAGTATCATTAATATCATCTAAAAAAACTTGAATATCATTATGAGCATACGTATAACTTAACCCTCCAAAAATTGTCCAATTATCAGAAAGTACGCCTCGGTACGAACCATTAAAATAAAGGTTGTTATTTTTTAGTTTGTAGTAAACACCTTCTGGAACATTGATGTCTTCTTGTGTTAGCGCAAAACCACCTGATTCAAATGCGATATATAATTTCAGTATACCTGAATTGAACGGACGTCTAAAAACAGCTTCACCGGAACCACCATTAAATGGTTTATCCCATTCATTTCTATCGGGAAATACAGCAGTATAAGGCGCCAAGTTAATATAGGAACCATTAACACTTAAGGAACTCTTTTCCCATTTTTTAGTATGACCTAAAGAGCCACCAACACTCATGATTCCTATATCTGTTTTATTTTGTTCTGGTTCATTAATCGTGTTTAAGAGAAGTACACTTGATAATGCTTGGCCATATTCGGCAGAGTAACCACCTGTTGAAAAGGTGATTCCATCAAAAAGAAACGGTGAATATCTACCGCGTGTGGGAATATTATTTGTTGTTGGTGTATAGGGTGTAAATACCCGAATGCCATCAATAAATATTTGCGTTTCATTGGCATCACCTCCGCGCACAAATAAGCGGCCATCTTCTGCAACTGTAGTCGTTCCTGGTAATGTTTGCAATGCGCCAACAAAGTCACCCACTGCACTAGCCGTTGTAACTACATCCAAGGGTTTTAAAACGGATACTTTACTATTATCGCCAGCTTCAAACGTACCCGCTGAAATAACCACCGTATCCAAAGCATTAACATCTTCACGTAATTTAATGGTAATAGTTGTAAACATCGAAACGTCTGCTTCTAATTTATAAGTCTCATAAGACAGAAAGGACACAATTAATGTTTGTAGTCCAGTTTCTGAAGTTTGAAAATGAAATTCACCCATAGCGTTGGATGTTGTGCCATCATAGCTCCCTTCAATATATACGTTAGCACCTTCTATAGGAATATTTTTAGAATCTAGAACGGTTCCACTTATTTCAACTTGCGAAAAGGCTGAATAGGATATTAAGGATAGTAGAATGATGTAAACAGTTTTCATATTCGTTGGCTTTCATGTTTGATACAACAAATATGAATCTACCCATAACATTTTAAAAAATATTTGGACTCAATTGTAAATTTTAATAGCTGAAATGTAAAATGCCATTGATACTAATAATAAAATGCTATTTTAGTGCATATCATTAACCGCCCATGAGATTATTACTACAAACATCAAGCAGAACGAAGCTATTCTCATCCTTATTAACCCTATTTATTTTATTCATCCCTAACAAGAATAGCGGACAAACCGTACAAGGAGATATAATAGGTATTGGTGTTTCACACACTATTCAGTCAGCCATACTAAATGAAGAACGAACAATTTGGGTTCACGTTCCCGAAACACGTTCAGACTCAAATGAAGCCTTTCCCGTAGTTTATTTGCTTGATGGCGACTCCCATTTTACATCTGTAGTAGGCACAATTCAAGAGTTAAGCGCGAGAGGCAATTCCATTTTACCAAAAATGATTGTTGTTGGCATACTTAATACGGATAGATTGCGGGATTTAACGCCCAAACATGGAAATAGCGAAAATGGTCCAAATACTTCAGGTGGCGGTGAAGCTTTCATGGATTTTATTCAAAAAGAACTAATTTCATTTGTTGACAAAACATACAAAACAAAGCCCTACCGTCTGTACATTGGTCACTCATTGGGAGGTTTGACAGTGATAAATACTATGCTAAAGCGCCCAGAACTTTTTAATAGTTATATAGCTTTAGACCCCAGTTTATGGTGGTCTGATTCCGTCATGTTAGAAGAAGCAAAAATGATTTTAAATAATAAAAACCTTTCCAATGAAACTTTGTTTGTAGGAATTGCTAATTCCATGCCATCTGGAATAACACTAGCAACAGTAGAACAGGACACCTCCAAACAGACGCAGCATATTCGGGATATTTTGGAATTTACCAATAAAGTTGTTCCACACTCATCATCGCAAATTAAGTTCAATTCGAACTATTACCCGAACGAAAGTCATGGTAGCTTGCCTTTAATTGCAACTTATGACGCCCTACGGTTTATTTTTTCATGGTATAATTTGAACCAAAACATTATATCCTTAATTATTAACCCAAATGTTACAGCCAGTACAGTAATCAAAACACTTAAAAATCATTATGAAATAGTATCTTACAAAATGAACTATACCATTCTACCCCCAGAATCATTGGTAAATCAATTTGGCTATGCATGTTTAAGACGAAAACTATATGATAAAGCTGAAGCCTTCTTTAAATTAAATGTTAAAAATTATCCAAATAACTCAAATGTTTACGACTCTTTAGGCGATTATTATGCGGAAGTGAATGAAAAAGACAAAGCAGTTTCTATGTATCAAAAAGCTTTAAAGACAGGCAAGGGTAATAACTATTCAAGAAATAAGCTTAACACGCTACTGTTAAAAGAGGAGCGTTCACATTAAAAATTTTACAACTTTAAAAACCTCTAATTTAAAATTTAAATTATCTGCTATATGAAATTAACCAAATTTGAAAAATCATTTATCATCCTTTTTTGTTTCATATTGATAGCGGAAATTCAAACGGGAATGTCCTATCCATTCTTACATTATTTTGCAAAGCCCGCCTTACTAGTTTCAATAATTATATTTTATTACAAACAAAATACTTCCATCGCCAATAAGATAAAACAGCTTACTTTTGGTGCTTTAATCTTCTCTTTATTGGGTGATATTCTATTGATGTTTGCAGACAAATCTGATCACTTTTTCACGCTTGGATTGGTCGCTTTTTTAACCGCTCATATTCTCTATATTTTGGTGCTTTTAAAACGAAGAAATACCGATAAAAAACCCTATCTTTTTAGTGTTATTTTACTCGTATATGGCGGACTACTTTTTTACTTTTTGAAGGATAATTTAGGCGATATGTTAATACCTGTTATTGTATATATGCTAGTTATTTTAACCATGGGAACAACAGCGTATTTGCGGAAAGGAGAAGTGCCAAATGTTAGTTATATATTGGTTTTTGTAGGCGCTATTTTATTTATGATTTCTGACAGTTTACTCGCTTTAAATAAATTTTATGAGCCCTTGCCATTTTCAAATATAAGTATTATGTTTACATACGCTTTTGCACAACTTTGTATTATTTTTGGACTCCTAAAAGAGCGATAGATTTTCCTTATAATAGACAGTTAAAACACTAATATCCAAATAATTAAAAACATTTTATTGAACTATTTATTTAACTTATTGAATGGTCTAATAATTAAGCGTGCTGCCTTGTCAAAATTGATATAATTATAGGTCCAATTGAAGAAAACTACCACTCTATTTCTAAAGCCAACTAACGCCATCAGGTGAATAAACATCCAAACAAACCAAGCTGAAAATCCAGAAAATTTTAAAGAACCTAAATCCACAACCGCTTTATTTCTTCCTATAGTTGCCATGGAACCTTTGTCATTATATTTGAATTTCTTCATAGGTTTATTTCCTATTAATTTTATAATATTTTTAGCAAATAATTGGCCTTGCTGGATGGCAGGTTGCGCCACTTGAGGATGTCCTTTTGGATAGGCTTCCGTTTCCATATAAGCAATGTCTCCAAGCGCAAAAATATGAGGGTAATTTTCTACCTGATTATACCCATTTACCCGGTACCGATTTAACTTTTCAAAAAGCGCATCAGAAGCTAAACCTTTCACTGGATTTCCAGTAACACCTGCCGCCCAAATTAAGGTTTCAGATTCTAATTCTAAATCTGTATTTGTTTCTACTTTTTTTCCATCGTAATTTTTAACAAACGTATTACAGTGAATTGTAACACCTAATTTATTAAGAAATTCAGCGGCCTTTTTGGATGCATGTTTACTCATTGGCGGCAATAATCTATCACCTCCCTCCAAAAGATGAATTTGCATATCGTGTGCATTCAAATCATGATAATCTTTTGGAACAATGTTATTTTTTAATTCAGCAAGAGCGCCAGCTAATTCCACACCTGTTGGCCCACCTCCTACAATTACAAAATTCAAAAAGGCATGGCGTTCCTCAACCGTTTTTGCAATAGTTGCTTTTTCTAAATTCTGAAGTATTAAACTTCTAATATTTAAGGCCTGCGGAACCGTTTTCATAGGCATGCTATAGGTTTCTACATCCTTATTGCCAAAATAATTAGTTTTCGTTCCCGTAGCCAACACCAAATAATCAAAGGACAAATTACCTATTGATGTTTGTATGGTATGCGCTTCCGCATCTATTGTTTGGACTTCCGCTAACCTAAAAAAGATATTTTGGGACGATTTGATAATTTTGCGAAGTGGATATGCTATGGAGTCAGGCTCCAAACCTGAACTTGATACTTGGTATAATAGCGGCTGAAAAGTATGATAGTTTCTTTTGTCTATTAAAACAACTTGAACCGGTTTATTTTTCAAGGATTTCACCAGATTAACACCGGCAAATCCACCGCCAACAATCACTAACCTTGGAAGTTTAGATTCAGGAATATTCATAAATAAAATGGATACGTTTCAGATATACAAATATAAACCTTAACAATTTAATTGGCTATTTTTGAATAATATTTGTATTCCCTGTAACTTTTTAATATTTATGCTACTTATACAGTACTAAACCATCAATTTGAGCCAATCATTAGAACATAGTTTTGTTGAACAGCTTGAGGCAAATCAAAATATTGTGCATAAAGTGTGTAGACTCTACACCAATAACCAAGATGCTCATAATGATTTGTTTCAAGAAATTACCATACAACTTTGGAAAGCTTTTCCAAAATTCCGTGGTGACTCAAAATTCAGTACTTGGATGTATCGTGTAGCACTGAATACCGCTATAACACTATATAGAAAGAAAAAGCGCAGAATAAAGACACAAGAGTTTGAAAGCATTGAATTCAAAATAAAAGCAGAGGAATATGATGATACCGAAGAGCAACAATTAAAATTACTTTACAATGCTGTTAAAGAACTGAATGATATTGAAAAAGCATTGGTGTTTTTATATTTAGAAGAAAAAAATTACAAAGAAATAAGTGAAACAATGGGAATTAGCGAAGTAAATGCACGTGTAAAAATGAATCGCATAAAAACGAAGCTTAAAACCATTTTAAATCCGTAACCTTATGGATGAATTAGAATTATTAAAAAAAGACTGGAAAAAGGATAACAATACCTATCCTAAAGTGTCCTATAATGATATTTATAAGATGATTTTAAAAAGGTCGTCGTCCATTGTAAAGTGGATATTTATCATTAGTCTATTAGAATTTATTTTCTGGCTTGTTATATCCTTTGCATTAAAAGATAGCAAAAGCATGGAACGTTACAATAGTTATGATGCAGATTATGTTATTATACCGCTTACCGTATTTGGCTATATTATTCTAGCGTATTTTTTCGTCATGTTTTTTAAAAACTACCGAACTATTTCTGTTACGGATAGTGCAAAAAAACTTATGGAAAACATTTTAAAAACACGTCAGACGGTAAAACGCTACGTAGCTTTTAATCTCCTTTACTTAATATTATCCGTTGTTATTGTACTATTTGTAGAGTTTGACCAAGATCAAGAACTTATTAATCTGGCAAACAGTGCAGCAGCAAGTGGAGAAACATTTAAGTTCTACACCATTTTTACTTTAACCGTGTTAGTGCTTTTAGTTGCTGTTATACTTACCTTACTCCTCTTTTATTGGTTAGTTTACGGTATTTTACTGCGAAGTTTAAATAAGAATTACAAGGAACTAAAAAAATTAGACTTATAAATTTACGGATTATTAGGACGCCATTTTCGCATTTCATTTAAAGCTTCTTCAGCTTCTAAAACATCTTGTGGAATTACCTTTAAAAAGGAAGGATGTTGCTCTATAGCAAATTCAATTTTTTCAACTATTTCAGCTATGGAATCATTTTCGTAATCAATCTGTAATGGCTCTTTAATTTCTAATGTTTGCAGAATATTCTTCTTCTTAACACGAAGCCCTTTTTTATCAAACGAACGCCTAAAACCATCAATAACGATAGGTACAACAACTGGCTTGTAATGCTTAATAATATGCGCTGTTCCTTTTCTAATAGGTTTAAAAGGTGTTGTAGTACCTTGTGGAAAGGTAATAACCCAACCATCATCTAAAGCAGTTTTGATAGCTGAAATATCGCTCATTTTTACTTGGCGATTTACATCTTCTCCTTTTGCGCGCCAGGTGCGCTCAATGCTAATAGAACCAGCATAAGCCATTATTTTAGGAAGCAAACCTGATTTCATGGTTTCTTTAGCAGCTACATAATAAATGTTCATTTTTGGATTCCATAAATATCCTACGTTTTTTATAGAATCGTCTCGGTCACTTAAACTCGCATTAAAAACATGGAACATAGCCACCACATCAGCAAAATAGGTTTGATGGTTAGATATGAACAACACATTATTATCTGGCAGATTTCTAATAATTTCAGATCCTTCAATTTTAAGTTCATTAAAACCTCTAAATCGCCTATGAGTAAGCGCGCCTAGAATTCTAATAACCCATTTTTTTAAAATGAGATAATGACCAAAAGGATTTTGTTTAAACAATCCCATACGTATAATTTAAAACTGGTTTAAGATTACAAATGTAATAAAACTGTCCGTTTACAGCAGTTCTTTTAACAAGTCTTTTATTTCGCTCAACATCATAGCTGTTGCTCCCCAGACAATATGATTGTTTAAATGAAATGCTGGCACATCCACCTCAACACTATAGGAAGTTGATACCGTTTTAGTTACCACACTGGATTCACTAATAAAATCTTGTAAAGTCACCTCAATAATGTCTTCAACTTCCGTATCCTGTTTAACAAATTTAGGCGTACATCGAGAAATTCCTATAAACGGGTAAACAAAAAAATTACTTGGTGGAATATAAACCTTGGTCATGGCGCATAAAATTTCTACTTCACTCTGTGGCACGCCTACTTCTTCCCACGTTTCTCGAATGGCAGCATCTTTTATTGAGGCATCCGTTTTTTCCACTTTTCCACCAGGAAAGCCTACTTGGGCAGAATGCACACCTTTATAGGTTTTCCGAAGAATTAACACCAATTTAGTTTCATGTTCTTGATCCGGATAAAACAAGGCAACAACTCCAGCATTTTTAGCATTTTTAATGGCATTTTTTTGCTGCGCTTGGAGCTGCTCTCTAAAAGGTGGCGACATTTTAAATTGTGAAGATTCGGCTGGCAGTGGTATATTTTCTATTTTTGATACCGATTGTAAAAATTCATCAAATTTCATCTATGATTCGTATTCTTATGTTAGTCGCTTTTATATTTTTTCTTGGTTGTGAAGATAAACAATCAAAACCAAAAGAAACGACTCCTAAAACGACAAAAACTGTTAAAAAACCGACCAAAGTATTAGATAGCTCCAAAATAAAAACACCTGAATTCCCTTTCCTAACGGATGAAAATGCCATGGAATTCTTTTTAGAGTACGAAAAAAACAATCCGGAAAACAAAGTGCGAATTACCACCAAATTTGGCAGCATTGATATCTTATTATATGACAAAATTAAGTTTCATCGTGCAAATTTCGTATACTTAACCAAACGCGGTTATTTTGATGGCACACAATTTTACCGAGTAATAGATAACTTCATCATCCAAGCTGGAAATACAGACGATCCAAAAATAAAACGAAAACGAGGAGATATTGGTCGCTATCTCCTTCCCCCAGACACCAAACGAGGTTTTAAACACCATAGAGGTATTGTGAGCATGCCAAGTAGCGAGATTGAAGATGCCTATAAATTAGCATCGCCATTTGAGTTTTTTATAGTCCAAAACAAAGATGGTGCCTATCATTTGGATGGCGATTACACCATTTTTGGTGAAGTTATTTCAGGTATGGATGTGGTTGATGAAATTGCCGCTCAAAAAACCGACGATGGCGATTGGCCTTTAAGAAACGTATATATTAAGAAAGTGGAAATCATTGAGTAATGCAGCTACTATTTATAGAGCGTTGGCAAACTGACTTTAAACCGGACAGCTAGTAGTCTGATGGTAATAACTACTAAACCGGCAATAATAAAAACAACGTTATTATCTATAGGCAGCTTTCGGACTAGAAAATAAGTTAAACCTCCCAAAATACATGCTGTTGCATAAATTTCTTTTCTAAAAATTACAGGAATTTCATTACATAAAATATCACGAATTACCCCACCAAAGCAGGCCGACATTGTACCCAAAGCAATACATATTATAGGGTCTAAGCCTGCTGAAATGCCTTTTTCTACACCAACAACCGTGTACAAACCTATTCCAATTGTGTCAAAAAGAAATAGGGATTTCCGAAGGTAATCAATTTTATTTTTAAAAATAATAGTCAATACCGTACTAGCTAAAATAACATAGATATAATTTAAATTCAGCATCCAACTCACTGGCGTTTCACCAATTAAAACATCACGAAGTGTTCCACCACCAACAGCTGTAACCGTAGCAATAATTAAAATTCCAAATACGTCCATGCGCTTACTTAAAGCGACTAGCACACCTGAAATAGCAAATGCTATGGTTCCTAAAATATCTATTGCGTAAAACATGACTGTTACCTATTAGTTTAAAATGCAAGCAAAGGTATAGAATGATAGCTATTTAGTGAAACGGAATACCTACTATTTTTTAGGCATATTTTGCATACTAATAAAGTCCGTTATTTTGCAAAAATCAACTTTTTTTTAATTAATACAACGGATTCAAAAATACTAACATGAAATACCGTTTTGAAAACGTCCAGAACATTTCACACAATTATATTCTTGATAATTTATTTAGGCATTAGCTCAATAAAATAGACACCGTTTTAAAAACGGTGTAAGCGATTCACACAATTTCTTTGCAAGAAGTGGGTTCTCTGCTTACATATTTTGAGTGTAATAGTTATAATCCTTTAAAATGGTGTCAATAAACTCTTTGTCAAACATATCTGATTCTATTTGCAGCAAGCCACAAATTTTATTTCGTATAATTGTTAAGGTCTTGAAATCATTATTCCGTTTGGAAATCATAAAGGCTTCTTTAATAATCCGAACGTCCTTATCACTTAACAATGTTACATTATTAAATACAGGTTCATAATCGTCAGTTATTTCTTCCAGAATAGTACTGGATATTTTATGTTTTTGTTTCACACTAATAACAACAGTGCCTGCTGCTGAATCACCAACACGTTGCTTTTTATCGGACAATAAAATACTCATTACACCAATTGAAGCAAAAAACATCCATATATCAATAATCCGAAGCATCCAACGCACCAATAAATTATACCATTGGGTTGGCGCTCCATCAAAACGAACCACTTTTATTTTCATGATCATTTTACCAATGGTTTGCCCACTAAACAGAACATGACAAAGCAAAGAATAAAACAGGGCAGGAAGCGTTAACAATCCAAGAAACCCACGACGGGTCCAGCTATCGGTATCAAATATTTCAGAAACTGCTACCAAGTTTTCCATAATGGTCATGTAAGCTATAAGAATCAAGCCGTCAATTAAAAAAGCGACAAAACGTTCGCCAACACCAATTAGTTTGTAATCTAAATTGACATTTTGGGCTGTGTTAATTGCTATATTGCTCATGGAAATGTATATTCGTTTAAATTTTAAATAGGCTATGCGCGAAGCATCATTCGTGAAGCAAAATAAGGAAAAATGGCTGGTATTTGAAAAAGCATTACACAATAATGTTAAAATAAACCCAGACGATTTAGCTTCATACTATATTCAACTTACTAACGACCTCTCCTATGCACAGACTTACTATGCTGATAGTAAGACGCTTTTGTATTTAAATTCGTTGGCATCTGAGGCGCATCAGAAAATTTATATCACCAAAAGAGAGTCAAAAAATAAGATTGTTTCCTTTTGGAAATACGAATTTCCACTGTTCTTTATAGCCTATCATAAAACTTTACTGTATTCCTTTCTAATTTTTATGTCGGCTGTTTTAATTGGTGTCGTTTCTACTTTAAATGACGACAGTTTTGTACGTTTAATTTTAGGTGATGCTTATGTAAATATGACCATTGAAAACATTGAAAATGGCGAACCTATGGCGGTTTATAAAAGTGGAAGCCAAATGGGTACTTTTCTGGGAATTACTATAAACAATATCCGTGTGGCTATTTTTGCATTTGCTGCAGGTGTTGTTTTTAGTGTAGGCACCATTTATATTTTGTTTAGTAATGGTATCATGTTAGGCGCTTTTATTACGTTTTTCTATAATTATGGCATTTTAGAAAAAACATCGACCGTTTGGCTTCATGGTACCATTGAAATTTCGGTGATTGTAATTGCTGGTTGCGCGGGTTTGGTAATGGGAAATAGTTTTCTATTCCCCAAAACATATTCTAGACGCGTTGCCTTTATGAAAGGCGCCAAAGACGGCTTGAAAATAGTAGTTAGCACGATTCCGTTTTTCATTGTAGCTGGCTTTATTGAAGGGTTTATAACTCGTTTTGGAGAACAAATGCACCCTGCTTTAGCTTATGGGATTATTCTTGCATCTTTAACCTTAATTATATTTTATTATATAATTTACCCGATTAAATTGAATAAAAAAATGGCCTTAAATCTATAAAACCTACCGTATGGAAAAACCGTATTTAGAACTTCGTACGCGAAATACCTTTGGCGATATTGTCAATAACTATTTTCAGTTTTTAAAACTCAACTTTAAACATTATACCAACCTATACTTGCGTTACAATGCCATTAGTATTATATTAACACTAATTGGATCTTATCTGTTAGTAACTGGATTCATGGGTTTGGCGAGTCGTGATTTCAGGTTTGGTATGGAAACTAGCATGGATAACGATTGGTATTTAATAGTTGGCGGATTGCTTCTCGTTGTTATTCTATTTGTTACGGCCGTTTTAAATTACAGTTTTTCTAGCGCTTACATGACAGAATATGTAAAGCAGGAAGGCAACGTGAAATCGGCAAACATTTGGTCTGCCATTAAAAAGAATTTAGGAACCATCATCCTATTTATCCTTATTGGCATTGCCATGTACATCGGTTACTTTGTGGTTTCTCTGGTTTTAGCGTTTATTCCGTTATTAGGTATGTTAGCACAATATGCCATCAATTTTACGCTAAGCGCCCTTTTTGGTTTATCATTTATGTCTATTTTCAGTACTAATAAATCGGTTGGCGAAGCCTTATCAGAAGGTTGGTCTTTCACGTTTTCTAATTTTATTCGTGTGGTTTTCTTCGGATTGGTAATTGGAATTCTAAATCTAATGCTAACGTTTTTAATCCTATCCATCCCTGGATTCATTATTGGTTTTTACACCTATTTTTCTATTGAAAGTGAAGTGGATTTTTTAACAAGTAACTTTGCAACTATTGTTTTTACACTAGGTTTTACCATGTTTGTATTAGCATTTATTTTCTCGCAAGCCCTTTCACAGGTAGCTTATGGTGTACTATTCTTTAATTTACATGAAGAACGATATAACACGTATTTGCGCGAACGTATAGAACAAATAGGTGTTAATGAGTAAACCAAACAGACATATCACTTTAACGGTTTCAGGTTTGCTTTTTATAAAGCATGCGGTTGCCGTTGCACAAAATAAAATCCAAGAAGACTCGACAGATATCACGGTTACCTATTTTAAAGAAGGCATCCTGGATCGCTATTCCGGAAATGATTTCAATTACAATATCAACGATACAGGTGGTGTTAATTTATTACAACAATTGCTTCGGAAATTTTTTAACTGGTTAGGTAATCTTTTCGGGATTGACATAGATTTTGTGGATTATGAAACTTTGGAATACATTGTTTACGGCCTTTTAGCTGCTGGAGCTCTGTATTTATTTATTAAGTTTTTATTACAATCACCAATGAGCTCGGTATTTAAAACGGAAGAAAAAACCATTGATAATTTTGGTTATATTGAAGAAGACATCCAACAAGTTGATTTTGAAAACCTAATAAAAACAGCCTTAAAAGAAAGCAATTATCGTTTGGCAACGCGTTATTTATATCTAAAATCACTTAAAAATTTAACGAACAAAAACATCATCGATTGGCATTATGACAAAACCAATTCAGACTATCTCAATGAAATTTCAGATGATGGTATCAAACAATTATTCAAACGAATTTCTTACATCTATGATTACGTTTGGTATGGCGAATTTGCCATAGACGAACAAGCTTTCAATAGAAATCAAGACGATTTTTCAACCTTAAATAAACGCATTAATGGATAAACGCTCAAAAATAGCTTTATATAGCATTGGCGCCATTATCGTGTTGTTAATGTTAGCTGAAGTCACCAAACCAAAACCATTGAATTGGCGAAACTCCTACTCCGCTGCCGATAAAATTCCTTTGGGTTGCTACGTGCTTTACAATGAATTGGAGCCATTTACGTCTCGTACAATAGAAACATCTGATGAAAGTTTGTACGAACGCTTAAAAGATTTTCCTAACGCAACAAACAAGACGCTCCTTCTTATTAACGATTATATTTCTGTAGAGGAAGAAGGCTCCAATGCGCTTTTGGAATTTGTTGAAAACGGGAACACCGTTTTTATAAGTACCAATTATGTTTACGGCGCATTTGCCGATTCGCTAAACATAGAAATAGATCGGGATTATGATGGATTTTTCAAGGATCCTTCCAAATCCATATTCACTAATAAAACCTTAAAAGCTAACGAACGTCTGTTTAGGGACGTTATTGAAAACAGCTTCTTCACCTCTATAGATACATCTAATGCAACCATTTTAGGTTATATGATTGATGAAAATAAAATAAGGAAGGAAGTTAATTTTACTAAAACGCCTTTTGGCGATAATGGTGGAGCCTTTTATGTTCATAGCAATCCGTTTGCCTTTACAAACTATCATTTATTAAATGACAAAGCAGATTATGCCGCAACAGTTTTATCATTTTTGCCAAAGAATAATAGCATCCTTTGGGATAACTATTATAAAAGCGGACGCAAAGTTATTAAAAGTCCATTGCGTTTTATTTTGAGTAGTCCTGCATTAAAATGGACATTCTATATAAGTTTATTAGGCTTAATCATCTTTGTAATTTTCAAAGGAAAACGAACTCAGCGTATTATTCCAGTTGTAGAACCCTTAAAAAATTCAACCGTAGCGTTTACCCAAACTATTGGCGATTTATACTACCAACATGGTGATTATTCCAATATTATTCATAAAAAAATAACCTATTTTTTAGAGTTTATACGAACCACATATTATTTAGAAACTAATGAATTTAGTGAACGTTTTATTCAGAAACTCGCTGTTAAATCATCAAATACGGTTCAAGACACCAAAGCATTAATCGATTTAATTACGTTTTTAAAATCGAAAAATAACCACACAGAAAAAGAGCTCATTGCCCTTAACAAACAAATAGAACATTTTACAAAAAACACTATATAATGGAAGATACGAACCAACACGAAAGCGAAGATTTAAGCTTTACGAATAGAATTGACCTCAAGCCTTTGCAAGCCCATGTAGAAAGTATTAAAACGGAGATTGGTAAAATTATCGTTGGTCAGAATGAAATGGTAGAATTGCTCATCATTTCTATTTTATCTAATGGCCACACACTTATTGAAGGTGTTCCAGGTGTGGCAAAAACAGTTACCGCCAAACTTTTAGCACGCACGTTAGATGTGGATTTTAGTCGCATTCAATTTACACCAGATTTAATGCCGAGTGATATTTTAGGAACCTCCATTTTTAATGTAAAAACGAGCGAGTTTGAATATAAAAAAGGCCCTATTTTTTCCAATATTATTTTAATTGATGAAATTAACAGAGCACCCGCAAAAACGCAAGCCGCTTTATTTGAGGTTATGGCAGAACGACAAATAACTATTGATAACAATCAGTTTATTATGGAGCCACCTTTCTTGGTTTTTGCCACACAAAACCCAATTGAACAAGAAGGAACCTACCGTTTGCCAGAAGCACAATTAGACCGTTTTTTATTTAAAATTAATGTGGATTATCCATCATTGGAAGATGAAATTCAGATTCTAGTGGACAACCACAAACGGGAAGATCAATTAGACTATAGTACAATAAACCCGGTTTTAAAAGCTGCTGATATTGTAAAATACCAAGGGTTAATTAAACAAATTTTAGTGGAAGACCACTTACTCCATTACATTGCTTCCATAGTTAACAGCACGCGTAATAATGCTAATTTGTATTTAGGCGCATCGCCAAGAGCATCCATTGCCATTTTAAATGCAGCCAAAGCAAACGCAGCTATTCAAGGTCGCGATTTTGTAACACCAGATGACATAAAACGCTGTACCAAAGCTGCTTTAAAACATCGCTTAGTACTAACACCAGAACGAGAAATGGAAGCCTTCACAGTTGATAAAGTAGTAGACCAAATTCTTGAAACGATTGAAATCCCAAGATAATTGAAACGTATTTTTAAACATATCTATTTAGAATTTCGGTTTTTTGCAGCCTTAATGGGATTCGCATTTCTATTTCTGATGGCGTATCAATTTCCGGGATTATTACCAATAAGTATCATGCTTTTTGGAGCTTTTTTAGTACTTATTCTTATAGATAGCATATTGTTATTCAAACAAAATGGATTAGAAGCCAAACGATTACTTCCAGAAAAATTGAGTAATGGTGATGATAATCCGATTGAAATCACCTTGAAAAACTCGTATAATTATAAAGTTAAACTAAAACTCATAGACGAGATGCCGTTTCAATATCAGAAGCGCGATTTTGAAATTGATACCCAACTTGATAAACTTACGGATAAAAAAATCACCTACACCTTGCGTCCTTTGGAACGTGGCGAATATCATTTTGGAAACCTGAACGTTTATGTAACGTCTCCAGTTGGATTATTAACCCGTCGTTTTCAATTTGGAAATAATGTTATGGTACCCAATTACCCATCATTTCTGCAGTTAAAGAAATATATGTTGTTGGCATTTTCGAATAAAATTTTCGAATTTGGATTAAAGAAAATCCGAAGAATTGGTCACACCATGGAATTTGAGCAAATTAAAGACTATGTTCAAGGTGATGATATTCGGAATATAAATTGGAAAGCAACAGCCAAACGGAGTCAATTGATGGTGAACCAATTCCAAGACGAACGCTCCCAACCTATTTACAGTGTTATTGATAAAGGTCGCGCTATGAAAATGCCCTTTAACGGATTAAGCCTTTTGGATTATGCTATTAATGCAACCTTGGTTATTAGTAATGTGGCTTTAAAAAAACAAGATAAAGCTGGTATGTTTGCCTTTTCTAGGAAGGTGAATAATAAAGTAGTGGCTGAACGCAGACCATCACAGATGAATCAGATTATGGAAACGCTTTATAATTTAGATACCGATTTCGCAGAATCCGATTTCTCTAGATTATATATTGATGTGAAGCGAAGTTTAAACCAACGAAGCTTATTACTACTCTATACCAATTTTGAAACCTTAGATGCTTTACATAGACAATTACCGTATTTACAAGCCATAGTCAAGCATCATGTATTGGTTGTTATCTTTTTTGAAAATACCGAATTGGATAAACTCACGCAGAAAGAATCACGTAATACCTTTGAAATATTCGAAAAAACCATTGCCGAAAAATTTGTTTATGAGAAGAAACTCATCATTAACGAATTGCAGAAACATGGCATTCAAAGTGTTTTAACAGCTCCAGAAGATTTAACCTTGAATACCATTAATAAGTATTTAGAAATTAAAGCTCGTGGGTTAATTTAATCTGTTTGATAAAACCCATTTTACAATCCATCCTAAAAAAACAACAGTTCAGTGAGCTTACTTTTCAGAACATAGCGGTTTGATATATATTTACAATGTATTAATCTAAAAACCAACACTTATGAAAACGCTAGCAATTATTATCGCTTTTACCTTAACATCTTTTATTTCTCACGCACAAGATAGTTTGCAGACCCACACTGTTTCCGTTACAGTAGAAAATCCACTAAATGCCAAAGGACATGTTTTAATAGGATTACATACAACGGATACCTTTATGAAAACAGAAGCACTTCAAAACCGTAAAGTAAAAGTAACAGATGGTAAAGCTATTGCTACTTTTAATAATTTAAAACCAGGCAACTATGCTGTTATGGTTGTTCATGACGAAAATGATAATTCGCGAATGGATTTTGAAGCTAATGGTATGCCTAAAGAATCTTACGGTATGTCCAACAATCCGATACTCATGGGACCACCAAACTTTAATGACGCTAAATTTGAATTGAAAGCAGACACTGAAATCAGTATTCGTTTTTAAAAAAATATT